>JAJYCH010000019.1 GCA_021778575.1 Planctomycetota bacterium | reverse complement strand
CGCTGGGTTCAGAATTCCTGGTTCTGGATCGGCTCGGTCGCGACCCTCGCGATGGGAGCCCTGGTCGCTCTCGATGGTCGCCGCCGTCGGCCCTATTCGTCCGGGCCGATCGTCGTCATGGTCGCCCTGGTGGTTGGCAGTCTGACGGCCATCCACTTTCTGCTCACCGCATCGGCGTTCTTCAAGCTGAACGGGATTTGTTATGGGCTGCAAAATGCCCTGTTCTTCCGGGTGCCGGGCGCGATCCTGGGTGCCCTGGTGGCGACTCGGGCTCGAAAAATCGATTGGCGGGGGACTCTGGTCGCCGGCTTATGGATGATGGATGTCGCGCTGTTGATCGCCTACGGGGTTCTGTTTGGGTGATGGGGCGGTAACCGCGCGGCAGTGTAGCGGAGAGGTGACAATCAGGTTAAAGTTGATTAGAAGATTTATGAATTTCCGTAAAGGACAGTTCATGCGATCCTCCCGGCTCGTCCTGCTAGCAGTCCTCCTCACGACGAATTGTTTCGCAGGCCCTCCCGCCGACGAGATCATCGTTGCTCCCGAGACAGCCCCCGGCCCGCTCGATAACCCGCTGAAGGGTTGGTGCCCTTATGCCGACGCCGGGCCGATCGGCCAGCCTTACTCGATGGTTTTCCTTTACGCCTCGTGGAAGGATCTGGAGCCGGTAGAAGGGCGCTACGCGTTCGATCGCTGGGAGGAAACGGCCTGGTCGGTCCCTAATGCCGAGGGGAAGCATGTCGTCCTCCGGGTCTATATCGACTATCCTTCGAAACCTTCGGGCCTGCCGGATTGGCTCAAGAACGGAGGGGTCAAGACGACGCCGTACAAGGACCACGGCGGCGGAGCCTCGCCCGACTACGACGACCCCCGGATGGTGGCGGGGATGGTCCGCTTGATCGAGGCGATGGGTCGACGCTACGACGGTCACCCCCGAGTCGCCTTCGTTGAGCTGGGCCTGCTGGGCTTCTGGGGCGAGTGGCACACCTGGCCGAAGGACAAGCTCTACGCCAGCCCGCAGACCGAGCGCCAGGTCATCGAGGCGTATCGACGGGCCTTCCCCCACAAGATGCTCCTCGCCCGGACCGGCAGAGGCTTCGCCGGTGGGCAACCCTGGCTCGGGTTCCACGACGACATGTTCCCCGAGGACACCGACAACGGGCAGGACTGGTCGTTCCTGGCCGTGTTGCGTCAGTCGGGCCGGAGCGATAACTGGAAGGTGGCTGCGATCGGCGGCGAGATGGTGCCGTTTCAGGCCAAAGCATGGCTGGGAGAGCGCTTCGAGAAGAGTCTGGAGATGACAAGGCTTGGCCACTTCTCCTGGATCGGGCCGTACTGCCCGGCGCTGGAGCGGCCGACCTCGCCGAGGTTCGTCGAGCGAAGCGAGGACCTGATCCGGAAGCTGGGCTACCAGTTTCGGCTCACGGAGGTCCGGCTTCCCGCCAGGGTCGAATCGCTCGGGACCCTCTCGATCAAGATTCGTGGCATCAACGAGGGGGTCGCCCCGTTCTACTACCCCTGGCCGGTGGAGCTGGCGTTGATCGACGTTGACGGGAAACCGGCCCAGCGGATGCCGCTGGGTTGCGACGTCCGGACCTGGCTGCCTGGCGAGTTTGACGTCGAGGGAGTCCTCAAGATCGACGCCCCGCCGGGCCTCTACAAGCTCGCCCTGGGAATCCGCGACCCGTGGGCCAACCGCCCGGCGATCGCCTTCGCCAACAAGCTGCCGCGCCACGAGGGATGGACCATCCTGTCATCCGTGAAGGTCGGGCCGGGCCGGGCCGGTGACTGAGCCCCCTCGCAGGACCCGGCTTCCTCACGGTCAGCAAAATCAGGTTGAGTTAAATATAGTATTATGAAAATATGAAGAATTGTAATTTATTTGATTCTCAACCTCTTGGCTAGTGGATTTTTCCGCCGCTTCACCTCCTTCTCCTCTCCGATCCGTCGGATGCGCGGGGTTTGACCGCTGGCTGCGGCTATGTCCTCAACGCGATCTGGATGGGGCTGGTGGCCTACGTTCTGTCGTGGTTCGCGATCCCCGCTTTTGCAGAGCTGGTTCAGAACGGGTACGGAGCGGGGACGGATTCGATCCCCGAAATTCATCCTCTGGCTCGGATGGTCGTCTTGAGGATTTCGGGCGGCGGGGTCGGCTCCGGTCAGGCCGGCTTGGAATTCAACATCATCCTGAGACAGGCGACGGCGCGTGGTACTTGACCGGGTCGTGGACGGTTCAGATCGCGTCAATGATGAAGATTGAGAGGAATTTCCATTTTGACCGGCCCGACCAGAGAATTTTGACGCTGTTGCAATGGTATATGATGAGAAAAGTTTCTCATCAAAAAGCTGGGCATAGGGTCTCGGGGCCACCCCAGGGGTGCGCATCGACTCCAAATAGAATCATCGAGTCGACTCAATGGATCGATCATGTTGGAACGCGGTGATGAGATCGGCCCGACGAGTGCGATCAGGGACCGTGCTGGTCATTTGCCTCGCTGTCGTGATCACTGAAGCAGTCATCGTGGGTTTTATCTACTCGCAAGAAAGAATATCGTTGCATATTCACATGAATGATTTTGAGGTGCAAAACGATCCCACGCACGGACGTTTCAATTATTTCGCGCCTGGCATTGATCGGCCTCCGATCCACAAAGCCGCCGAGGCGTGCCTTCTCGATGAAGAGGAGATTTTCGGCGTGGAGATCGATGGCCTCTGTCGGGCTTATCGGACTCTTGTGATGGTTGACAAACAAAACCATATCGTGAATGATCTCATCGGCGATCGGCCGGTATCGGTTGCCTATTGCAACATCAATAATTATGTCTGCGCATTCACGGGTTGTACTGCCGGCAAGCCCCTGGAACTCTCTCAGGGTGGTGTCTTTAGCGGTGGAATGGTCGTGTGCGTTGGCAAGACAGAATATGCCCAGCAAACTCTCAAGCCTCTGAGCGACGACACCTCGACCCCCGCGTTTCCTCACGAACCGATTCCCCTGGAACGAACCACCTGGAAAAAATGGCGCGACCAGCATCCGCGGACAGATGTCTATGACGAAGCGCCAACACAGTAGGGATTCAAGATCAGTGCCGCGGACTGAATGAAATGAAGCCTCTTGTTGTCGGCGAGAAGTGGACGCGGCGTGTCGCGCTTTCGAGGCGCGGATTGCCGAACCTGGCCTCCTACACCGGTTTCATCAGCATTCTCGCATGGACCAGCGACCGGGAACCTGTTCCAATGGACTGAGGCGACAGGGTGACCGAGGCCGCGAGCATCTCCTGGCGGTGTCGATCCGGCTCGAACACGGGAGACGACCGATGGCGACGACGACGCGGGGCGAGCATCTGGAGTACGCCCTGAAAGAGGTTCGAGGGGTCCTGGTGATCACGTTCACCGGACCCAAGCTCCCCTTCGATACTCGCGAAGATCTTTATGATCTGGTCGATGTTCAGGGGCGTGCGCAGTTGGTGCTGAACTTCGAAAACGTCCGGGTCATGACCAGCGCGCCGATCGGTGTCCTGGTCGCGCTGAAGAAGAAGACCAGCGCGATCGGAGGGTCCGTCAGCCTCTGTCGGGTCGATGCCGACCTCCTGGAGATGTTGCAGATCACCCGGACAGCCCAGCTCTTCGGGATTTTCGACGACGAGGAATCCGCGATCGCGGCGTTTGTCCGGGAATAAGTGTCATGCCTTGAGCCTCTGGCCGAGGATCATCAGTATCCTTCGGCCTGATGCTCGAATGTTCGCTGGGATCGGTGGTGGACCTCGGCGGTTACCCGGAGTAATTCGTTGGGGTTGACCGGCTTGACCAGGTGATGGTGGAAGCCCGCTTCGGCAGCCCTTCGGCGGTCGTCGGCATCGCCATAGCCGGTGATGGCGGCAAGGACCGGCGATTTGTCGCCGAACTCCTGATGGACGGCCTGGGCGACGGCGTAGCCGTTCATCCTTGGCAAGCCGATGTCTAGCAAGACGAGGTCGGGACGGACGGCGCGGACGGCCTCGAGCCCGGCGATTCCATCGTGCGCCGAGTGGACCTCGAATCCCCAGGCCCGAAAGAGCATGGCCATCGTCCGGGTCCCGTCGACGTTGTCATCGACGAGAAGGACTTTCAGCGACTTACCGGTGAGCGCTTCGGGCGGTTCCGGCGGTGACGGCACGGGAGCCGGCTCGACAATCGGCAGTCGGACCGTGAACTCGGTGCCGGTGCCGGTTCCTTCGCTGTGGGCCTCGACCGTGCCGTCGTGCTGCTCGGTCAGGGCTCGAACAAGTGTGAGCCCGATCCCCAGTCCGCCCCGAGACCGGTCGAGCGACTGGTCGGCCTGGGCGAAGAGGTCGAAGATTCTCGGCAGCATCTCGACGTCGATCCCCAGGCCGGTGTCGATGACCCGGATCACCGCCGTCTCCCCTTCGCGACCGACGTTGATATCGATCCGGCCGCCGGGATCGGTATATTTCGCGGCGTTGTTCAGCAGATTCGTGAAGATCTGATCAAGTCGGACCGGGTCGGCGTCGAGCAGGATCGGCTCGGCCGGCAGGTTTAGCGTCAGGTGGTGGCGTTGCGACTCGATGAGCGTCCGCGACGCGTCGACGACCCGTCGGAGGACCGGCCCGAGTTCGACTTGCTCCTTCTTCAGCGTGATCTTGCCTCGGGTGATCCGCGAGACTTCCATCAGGTCGTCCACCAGTCGGGCCAGGTGCTTGACCTGACGATCGGCGATCTCGATGGCTTCGAGCGCGCCTTCGGGCAAGGGGCCGAGAAGACGCAGAAGGTGCAACGAGGTGGAGACCGGCGAGAGCGGGTTCCGCAGTTCGTGGGCGAGCATGGCGAGAAACTCGTCCTTGCGGCGGTCGGCCTCGGCAAGCAAATCGGCGCGGCGTCGAGACTCGGATTCGAGCCGTTCGAGGACCCGGACCCGCTGTTCTTCCTGGACCCGTCGCGCGGCGACCCGCTGAATGGCCTGTTCGATCTTGAGATGAAGCGACTCGACGGTCGGCCGTCCCTTGACCAGATAGTCGGCGGCGCCTCGTTTCAGGGCCTGGACGGCGATGGCCTCGTCGCCTCGGCCGGTCAGCATGATGACCGGAAACGGCGTGATTCCCGTGCCTCCGGTCAGCTTATCAAGAAATTCAAGACCGTCGACATCGGGTAGCGAGTAGTCGAGGACCAGGCAGTCGAGACCCGCCGACCGACAGAGCGCCAGGGCTTCGGCACCGGTCGATTCTTCGATAAACCGGTAGGACGATCCGACGTTGCGGGTCAGCGCCCGACGGACGGCCATCCGATCTTCGGGGGAGTCGTCGACGATCAGGACCAGCCGCTCATGATCGGGGTCGGAGTCTCTGGTGGCCAGGTGGGCGCGCTCGCGCTCGGCTCTCCGACGCTCGACGGCCGGCCGGTCGGCGAACTTGGCGATGGCGTCGGCCACCGTCTGTCGGAGTTGCTCGGGCGAGTACTGGCCCTTGACGAGATAGTCGAGAGCGCCCCGTTTCATGGCCTGGACGGCGATGGCTTCGCTCCCTCGGCCGGTCAGCATGATGATGGCGAAGGGAGCCACGCCGGTCCCGCCGGTCAGAAGTTCGAGAACCTCCAACCCATCGGTCTCCTCCAACCTGTAGTCGAGCAGGAGACAGTCGGGCGGCGCGAGCCGCGACGATTCGGCGGCTTCTGCGGGCGAATCATATTCCAGAATTCGATAGCCCGTCCGTTCGGCCGCTAGATGCCGGCGAACAGCGGCCCGGTCTTCCGGAGTATCATCGAGAATGGCGATGAGTCGAGTGGAGGGTGCCATGAATTATCCCACCGGAAGGGCCACGGTGTCGAACCAGTAACTCTTGAGGTTCTCGACCGTCTTCAAAAATTCGTCGAACCGGACCGGCTTGATGATGTAGCCTGACGCACCGGTTCGATAACACAGTTCGATGTCGCCGGGATGGGACGAGGTGCTGAGCACAACGACCGGGAGAACCCTGAGGGTCTCGTCGGCTTTAAGGTTGTCGAGAACCTCGCGGCCATCGGTCCCGGGAAGATTCAGGTCGAGCAACATCACCGCCGGTCTGGGAGCGGTCGCCGGGTCGGCGTGGACTCCTCGGTGAAAGAGGTAATCGAGAGCATCGTCGCCATCGCAACAGCGATGAACCGGGTTGACGATCCCGGTCTTCAGGAAAGCCCGACGGATCGCCTCGAAGTGCTCGTCGCTGTCCTCGACGATCAGAATGAGCGGGCTCGGGGCTGTCGTCATGGTCTCTGACTCTCCAGCGTGAAATAAAACGTTGCCCCCTGGCCCTCGGTCGATTCGAGCCAGATGCTCCCGCCATGTCGCTCGGCAACCTTCTTGGCGAAGGCCAGGCCCGCGCCGGTGCCTCCGCCATACTTGTCTCGGCTGTGCAACCGCTTGAACATCCGGAAGATCGAATGCCGATGCTTCTCCGCAATGCCGATGCCGTTGTCTTCGACATACAGCACGGGTCGGGGATCGGCTCCGTCGACCGGCTCCTTGTAACCAATTTCGACCCACTTGGCCGATTTATTGTTGTACTTCACCGCATTGGTGATCAAGTTTGTGAACAGGAGTTCGGCCTGTGTCCGGTCGCACCGGACGACGGGCAGCGGCCGCGGAATTCGGATCTCGACCGCCTCGCGAGCCAGGGTTACCTTGAGCAAGGCCAGAACTCCGGCCACGACGCTGTTCAGATCCGTCGGCTCGACGTCGAGGTCGGCCCGACCGAGCCTGGAGTATTGCAGAAGCGACTCGACGATGTCCTCAAGCCGTTCGGACAGATTCACCAGCGTCTGGAGCTTATCCTTGCCATCGGCGTCGAGCTTGTCGGCATAATCCTCAAGAACGAATGTGGCATAGTTGTGGATGCCTCGGAGCGGTTCTTTCAGGTCGTGCGAGGTGATGAAGGCGAATGAGTCGAGGTCGGAGTTGCTCCGCTCGAGCTCGACGTTCAGACGCGTCAGCTCCTCGGCTCGACGGACCACGACGGCGATGATCGCGTCGCGCAGCATTCGCGCCGCGTTGATCTCCCACGACTTCCAGGGGAGACTGTTCAGGCTCACCACCTCGCGCCAGAGCTCGAACGATCGCCGAGGGTTCAACACGCCCGACGAGCCGATCTCGCCGCCGAGTTTGCGAGGGTCGCCCGCCCACTCGACCGTCTGGACCACCTCGGGCCGGAACCAGAGGACGTGGTGCCCCTCGACCTTGGTCGTGCTGATCGCGATGAGGCCGCTGGCAACGTCCTTGAACGAATCCGCTTCGGGATAGAGTCGGGCCAGGCTATTGGTGTGGAAAACCTCGGCGTCGGCGTGAACCCGCAGCCAGGCGACCAGACGTCTTACCTCCTGCTCGGTCGGGGTGGCACCGGTCAATGTACACGAACGATCATGAACGATGGCCGCGCCGGTGGCTCCGGTCAAGGCCAGCAAATCCTGGCCGGGAAGCCCCCGGACCAGGTCGTGCTCGGTGCCCATCCGCTGAAGCAAACGTTCGCGCACGGCCTGAAGCTGGCCCCTGTACTCGTTCCCCTCGGCCTCTTCCTTGACAGCGAGCTGCGCCGAGATCACCTGTCCGAGAAACTCACAGGCATCTCGGACCCCGGGAGGAACGTACCGAGGTGCCGAATAATGATGGCAGGTCAGCAGCCCCCAGAGCTGGCCCTCCTTCATCAGCGAGACCGAGAGCGAACTCCGAGCCTCCATGTTCTTGAGATACTGAATATGAACCGGCGAGACCCCTCGAAGGACCGCCAGCGACAGATCGAGCGGACGACCGGTCAGCGGATTTGACTCCGGCGTGATCAGGGCGGGCTCGGAATCGACGTCCGGGATGTGGCGGATCAAGTTGAGGTGATAAAGCCTCCGGGCCGGCTCGGGGATGTCGCCGGCCGGAAAATGTAAGCCCATGTAGGTGATCAGATCGTCTCGCTTGGCCTCGCCGAGAACCTGACCGTTCCAGTCCGGGAGAAACCGGTAGACATTCACCCGATCGAAACCGGTGAGCGCTTGCATCTCGATGGCTGCCACCTGACAAAACTCGGCGAGAGTCCCGGCCGACTGGAGCCGTCCCATCGCCATCCGGACCGACCGGTATGAGATCGGTGCCGAAACAACAGCGACCTCGCGACTGTTTTCCAGTTCGAGGAGCAGGACCCCGTCGTGACGGTGCGCCGTCGCGTCAAAGACGCGGCCGCCGACCACCAGTTGAACCGGGCTCGACTCCCGAACCTGGGCCGAGAGCAGCCATTGACGGCACGCTCCGGCGTCGGCGGTCAGCCGGTCGATCGGCTGGCCGATCACCTCGGCGACCGCCAGCCCGGCCAGTCTCGCGACGTTCTCGCTGACCTGGACCACTGTCAAATCCGGTTCGCGGAGCGCGAACAGAATTCCATGCCCCTGGATACGCCCCGGGATGTGAATCGGTTCGCGGTCGCAATGGGCCAGGTCGATGATTGGATCGACCGAGTCGTGTCCCGGACTCATTCGTCGCCCCCATTTCGCGACGCCCCCTCATCTCGCGCCCCGCCCTCGAACAGCCCCTTGACCATCGATCGGGCGAACGCCGGGAATCGACGAGGGAGCGGCTCAATCCACGGTTCTGGAAAGATGATCACCATCTGACGCCCTGAGCGGGTCGAGCCCGAACCGCTGTCGAAAGAGCTGGCGATCCGCCAGCTTGACATTGAAATCTCGTCCGTCGAGCGAGATGAACGAATTCTCCCGGTCGAGGCGATATGGCTAAATCGAACCGGCGATCGCCAGAATCGATTTAACCCGCCTGGACACACCGACATCCAACCAAGATTCTCTCGCGGTTGCCGGAGAACCACAATCACAAGTGAATTTGAGCTTGAGCAAATCCAGTGCCAAAGGCTGGGTTCGAGGAATACCAATCTGCGGCAGCGAAACATCCTCATCCATCCTAATCCGCTGGTTCGCTGTTCATCAAGCGGCGAAATCGAGCAAAATCGGCGGCAAGTTCGAGACTTCTCGCTGAACAACACCTGCGATAAAGCACTCGTTCCCACGGTCCTCCGTGGGAACGCCGTCCCGGACGCTCCGCCTCCTCTTCCGATCCGTGCGGCTGCATCACAGACGACGCAGAGCGTCAAAGACGGCATTCCCACGCGGGAGCGTGGGAACGAAAAAGACATTACGCCCGATCCATGGTGGAGTTGAGCGAGAAGTCTCGAAAGTTCCTCGCCTTTCTCTCTATTTTGGACCTGAGTCAATCCCTGGATTTCGCCGCGGAAGGCGAGAGATGCGTGGGAAATCCTGGAAAAGAGGAGAAACCAGGGGGGAGTTCTCGATTCGTTGACGTCATCCGGGCGTTCTGGGTAGTGACGCCTCCGATTTTTCCACGACGAAGGGCCGGAGGATGTCTCGGATGGATGCCCACCTGGTGGATTTGCAAGGGTGTTCAGGGCGAGAAAGATTGTGCTAACAGATCGTCACCTGGGGTGAATATGTCAGAGGTTCTGCTGCCATTGAGTTGTTCACTTCAAGCGACTGGGCGACCGCCTGGAGTTGGGTTCGTTTTTTCCAGGTATTGGAGCGATCATCCGGTAGGGGGCAACGGTCATGGGCTCAGCCCATAGGTCTCGTCGCTCTGGCGATGGACCTGGCGAATCGGCTCGATGAGGGCTGGTGGCGGCGTCCTTGAGTCCGCGACCTTGCTCGGCGACGAGCTTGGCGGCGGAGACCTTGAAATCGCGCGAGTACGCCCGTCGGGCCAAGACCGAGATTCTCCACTGGCGATTATGCCAGAAGGGTGGAGCGCCCACTCTTTCGTAAGGAAGGCCATTCAGAAAACTTTTGCCGGTTCGTCGGCCCCAGGGTGTTGTCCGACCGCGTCGGAGGAACGACAATCGAAGACTCAGCGGAAGACGTCCGGGAAATCGGTCTTCAGATCGAGATTCGGTTGATGCTCGAGATCGTCGAAAGATCGGGTCATGTTTCGGCCGGTCGACTCGAACAACACGTTTCGAACGCTCGAAAACGGACCCGAGGTGAACCGACATTGAATCGTGAGCAGATTACGGCTCGGAGCTTGATAGGTATAGGAGCAGTTACGGGTGCTCTCGAAGAAATTGAACGACGTTTTGATCGAGCTGCTCACTCGCTTGAGAGTTGGGTTGGCCTTCTCGACCTCGGCGATCCAGGCAGTGAATCGAGCTTGATTCGCGTCTTGCTCCTTGACGGTCCGGGCTGTCTGGGCAAGAAAACCGAAGCCGAGGGCGGCCAGACCCACCATCGTCATCAGCGAACTGATCTTCCAGCGCGATTTACCGTCCTGATTTTCCGAAGTCATCCCAGGCCTCTCATCGAACCGCGGGCAAAGCGTCCATCATTCCATCGTTATCACCGCATGGCAACCCGATACACATCATGAATTTCAACGGTTTGGGGGTCCTGAACGCCGCGATGCTGGTTGGCCTGGCGGGGGCGGCGATCCCGATCATCATTCACTTCTTGAATCGACGGAACGACCCGGTCGTCGATTGGGGGGCGATGCAGTTCCTCGAATTCAGCCCGCGCGAACGTCGGCGGCTGAACTTCGCCGAGCTGCTCTTGATGCTCGCGAGGATGGCCTTGCTCGGCCTGGTCGCGCTGGCGCTGGCCCGGCCGTTCTGGATGCCTCGATCAGCCGGAGCGGCAGCGGCCGGAACGAGCGAAGTGGGCGATTCAACGGTCCGTCGCGATGTCGTGATCGTGCTCGACGGGTCGAGCCGGATGGGGCGGAAGTCGGGCGGAACGACCCCGAGGGAGCGGTCGATCGCCTGGGCCAGGGCGTTCGTGAAGCGACTGAAGCCAGGCGATTCGGTCGCGGTCCTGGTGGCGAAGGACCGGGTCCGAGGATTGGTCGACCCGCCCAGCTTCGACCTCGAAGGGGTCGACCGGGCGCTGGCCGAGGCTCCCGAACCCCGAGGGGCGAGCGATCTCCCGTCGGCGATCGGCGAGGCGTTCCGGATTCTCGAGCGGACCCGGAATCCCGCTCGCGACGTGATCATCCTGTCCGACGGTCGGCGTTCGGCCTGGCGGCCCGGCGATCTGGCTCGCTGGGCGCTCCTCCGCGATCTCCGCAAGCGGATGCCCAGCCCACCCCGACTCTGGGCGCCTAACTTCGCCCCGACCGATTCCACCGATGGCCCGCCCGACGGTTCGGTCGGACCACTGGAGCTGTCGCGGTCGGTCTTGACCCCAGGGCTTCCGGTCGAGGTCTCGACCAGCGTCGCCAACGCCGGGCCAGGGCCGATGACCCGGTTGGTCGAGCTGGTTGTCGATGGCCTGGTCGTGCCCGGTCGGTCGCGAACGGTCGGGCCGATCCCCGCCGGCGGCAAGATTCCCGTCACGTTCCGGACCGAGTTCGCGACGGCGGGAAGTCACCTGGTCGCCGTCAGGCTCGGCCCCGGCTCCGACCCCTTGCCGATCGATGACGAGTCGGCCCGGCCGGTCTCGGTGGCCTCGGCCCTGGCGGTCCTGCTGGTCGATGGCGAGCCTGGTCTCGAACCGTTGAGCGGCGAGGTCGACTTTCTCCGGGCCGCGCTCGCGCCGTCGGGAGACCCCTCGCCGCTGGTTCAGGCCTCGACGGTGACGCTCCGCGACTTCAAGGCCGATCAACTGAAAGGAAAGCGGGTCGTCGTGCTCGCCAACGTCGACCAGCTCGGGCCGGAACTCTCGGCGGCGCTGGGCGCGTTCATCGAGGCTGGCGGCGGACTTCTGATCGCACCCGGCGACCGGCTCGACGTCGAGGCGATCAACCAGCGAGTGCCCAAAGGATGGTCGCCGGCGACGGTCGGCAAGCTCAACGGCAATCTCGCAAAGAAGGTCGTCGTCGCCCATCCCAGCCCTCGGACCTTCAACGGCCCGGCGCTGGGGCCACTCGGCCAGGGGGACGCCCCGGCGCTGGGCGAGGCCGACCTGTTCGCCTACCGGGTCCTCGAACCCGCGCCCGGCTCGACCGTCACCGCGAGGCTCGACACCGGCGATCCCTGGATCGTCGAGCGGTCGTTCGGCAAGGGGAAGGTCGCCTTGCTCGCTTCGAGTATCGACGCCGAATCCGGAACCTTACCGGTCAACCCCGACTTCGTCCCCTTCGCCCACGAGCTGATCGCGCACCTGGCCTCGGGAGCCGAGGGCCCCCGGTCGATCAAGGCGGGCGAACCGCTGGAATTCGCGCTCGACCCCGCTCCGTCCCAAGAGGTGAAGTCGCTCACCTTGACCACGCCCTCAGGCTCGAAGGTCGAGCTGCCGGTCCTGACGTCGGGAACCTCGGCCCGGGTCCGCCAGACCGAGACCAGCGAGCCCGGAATCTACCGGCTCACGCTTCCCGGTCCACCCGGGACGTTCGCCTACGCGCAGGTGGTTGGCGACGATCTGAACAACGGCCCGACCCCGCTGGAACCGGCCGAGGCCGAGGTTCTCGCGCAAGGCTGGCCACTCGCGTTCGATGCCGACTCCAACCGACTGGCCAGACGGGTCTTGACCGCCGATCAAGCCCGCCGCAACGAGGTCTGGCATACCTTGATCCTCGCCGCCCTGGGCGGACTTTGTCTGGAAGTCTGGCTCACCCGGCGGATGGTCCGCAAACAAGAGGGAAGATGATCTACACCAAATTGCTTTCCCATTTATTCCGGATCTGTTACGGCGAACCCCCCGTGCTCCCGCCAGGGTCCGAGACCGGCGTGGTTCTGGTGGCCGACGGCTGCGGCGGCGTGGAACTCTGCGAGATGGCCCTGAAGCAGGTGATGAGCGAGCACCAGGGACGTTGCCGGGTCATTCCCGTGCGCTGGGGACATGGCTTCGGCCGCTGGTTCGCCGACCTGACCGACGTGACCAATCATCAGGTCCAGTCGCGAGCAATCGTGGCGACGGTGCTCGAACGTCGCGAGGTCGATCCGTTAAAACCGGTCTACCTGGTGGGCAAGTCGGGCGGAGCCTGGATCGTGGTCAAGGCTCTGGAGGAATTGCCGGCAGGATCGGTCGAGGCGGTCGTCCTGCTCGCTCCGGCGATCTCCCCCGGCTACGACCTGGCCCAGGCACTCCGGGCGGTCAATCGCGAGCTGGTGGCATTCTGGTCGCCGCTCGATTTCGTGATCCTCGGGGCCGGCACCTGGCTGTTCAAGACGGCCGACCGGGTCCGGTCGATCAGCGCCGGGCTGGTGGGATTCCGGGTTCCCGGCCTCCTCGACGCCAGGCCCGATCGTTACAGGCTCTACCAGCGTCTGAAACAGATTCGCTGGCGGCCAAATATGGCCCGTAGTGGATATCTGGGAGGTCATGTGGGACCGGATAGTCCGGCCTTTCTGCGGAAGTACGTTGTACCGCTTTTGACCCACGCCGAAGGGCGAGAAATGTTGAATATTGGCGGAGATCAAGCCCACCCGACTCCGCGCCGATAACCTAAAAGCCGGGGGTGATGAAGACCCTCGGGGACAACCTGTCAGGAGCAGTGAGGGCGTGAGGGTCGAGGCCCCGAGGACCAGGGCCTTGACCCCCGCGCCTTTCCGTTTAAATCGGGAAAGCGACACCAAGAACGAGCACCGTGAGGACGCACCGCGCGGCGGTCTCCGCCCCTTTTTGGCGACGGAGATTCTTGCAACCGCCTGATCCCTTCCTTGTGAATGTGGAAGGGGCCAGACCGCCGCGTGTTTGCTTTATTCTTGAGAGTCGAAGCACATCAATGATCCTGGATATCAAAGAACTCTCCACAAATGAAATACGCCGATGACCCGGTCAGTGAACTTCTGTTGGCCGCCGATTGTGGCGACACATCGGTTGTGATCGAACTTCTGGCGTCCGGCGTTCATCCCGATGCTTGAGCGCACGGTCTCATCCACCGGAACGTTGTGCTTTGAAGAACGGATCTCTGGAACCAGTATTCTCAGAGATGGACAGATTTAATTCTGGCTTTTCTGTAGCCCTGCTCCCAAAGTCGATTCCGGCACGTCCTCAAATTTCACTCAAAAGGCTTGACAGCGATAACGGCCGGCGATACCGTCAGAAATACCCTCCTCTTCCATTCGTCATAATCAGATCCGGTGATATCTAAAGCCTACCCGGCTGGATGACCGGTCACGTCTGTCGATTGGTGACCGAGGGCGTCGATTGAAATGCCGCGACCACGGTCGCATGCATTCACCATCATTTCTTGGTTCCGATACGTGTCTGTAATCCGTTCCGCTGTCGAGGATTCCGGATTTTCGATCCGGCGCGAGAGTTCGCGCCTCGATCACCCGGATGTCGTTCCCCGTTGACTGGTCGCCGCCGAAGGCCGAGTCGATCCGCCCTGTTCTGGGCTCAGATTCGCGAAGCGGTCGCGGCTCCTGGTCATCGATCTCGAAAGCGGCTCGAAGAGGGCATTCCCCGATGAGGTACATGAAGCACTTGACGCGGATCGCGGTCCCTGCGGGCCTCGGAATTTTCCTGCTGGCAGCCGGTGGCTGCGGGAACAATTCCGTCTCGCTCGATCCCGAAGGGGGAGAGAAGATCAAGCAAGCCCGGATCAACGCGCTTGGCCCGGCCGGCGCTTCGAACGTCCGAGGGCCAGGGCCGGGGTCGACAACCCCGCCGGTCGTCAATTCGCAGGCAGCGGCCCGGCAACGGGCTCAAAGCGGCCGATAACGCTACCAAAACCGCTCCCCACGGTTTACTGGGGAAGAGGACCGCTGACGACTCGCGAGGCCGTCGGCGGACAACCTCGATCATCAGACCAATCACACTTGCACATAAAGTTCTGAAGACTTGATCCACCACCCGATTTCGCGGACCGCCCCCGCGATCAGCCCCGGCGCGCCCCGGCCGGTCTGGTTTTCGGTCTCTCCTCGTCCCTCTCATCCGTTCTTGTAGGAGACTCTCATGAGGTCGCGCATCCATCGAGGATTCACGCTCATCGAACTGCTGGTGGTGATCGCCATCATCGCGGTCCTGATTGCCTTGCTGCTCCCGGCCGTGCAGGCGGCCCGAGAGGCGGCCCGCCGCTCGCAGTGCATCAACAACCTGAAGCAGATCGGCCTGGCGATGCACAACTATCACCAGACCAACGACACCTTCCCGCAAGGCCATTCGCAGGCCGCCTCGCAGGTTGGCTATTCCGGTGCCTACGCCGGCTGGACCGAGTGGAGTGCCCAGGCCGAGATGCTGGGGTTTCTTGAACAAACACCCCTGTATAATTCGATCAACTTCAGCTTCTGTTCGGGCTATAATTACGGCTTTTTCTGCAATAGCTCGGCCGTCTTCACCAAGATCAACTCGTTCGTCTGCCCCTCCGATAACTCGAACGGCAACGCCAAGTTCATCGCGAGCTGGGGGAACCTTTCGATCCCGCCGGGCAACAACAATTACCGGGCCAGCTTTGGCACCACCAGCCTGGCCGGCTGGAACAATGGGCCAGGTTACGGGGCCTGCCAGCCCGACCCGCTCAACATCAACGGCGGTCAGCCGGGCTGTCTCCCTTACTCGACGGGCGTCTTCTGCTACTGGGTCTCGTATGGAATTCGCGACATCACCGACGGGACGTCGAACACCGTGGCCTTTGGCGAGTCGCTCGTTGGCGATCCGGTGGTCAGCAACAACTCGAAGCGCAATAACTCGGTGACCGGAGTCACCGCCGCCGCCACTTACGACGCCCAGGACGCCACCAACCAGCTTGCCAATGGCAATCTGGTCCTGGCGCTTCAGGCCTGCACGGCGGCCTTCAAGTCGAATTCCAATATCGCCAACGACAATGGGACCAAGTGGGCCTGGGGGGCCGTATCGATGTCGGGCTTCCAGACCATTGTCCCGCCAAACTCATCCACGTATCAGTGGAATTCGTGCCGATCGAATTGCGGCGGATGTAGCCCGGACGACGCATCCTACTCCAACGCCCAGAGCAACCACGCGGGCGGTTGCAACTTCCTGATGGCCGACGGCAGCGTCCGGTTCATCAAGTCCACGATCAGCTTCTCGACCTATCTGGCCATCGGCACCCGCGCCAACAATGAGACCGTCTCGGCCGACTCGTACTGATCGCGACGGAGTCGCTCGCGACCATCCGGGCGGCCGGATCAACTCGATCCGGCCGCGCCCGCCTCGCCATCGGACAGCGGAAGGATCGGTCGACGAACCCTCGATGCCAAGGTCTCCATGCTCGGCGAGACCGTCCCGAGGACCGATCCGGAGTGCATTCCGGTCCTTCCGCCGATCCGGAAGGCTTGACCGAGACCCCTCGCTCCTAGTACGGTTGCGTCCACCGTCCGGGCGTTTTGGCCCGGATTTCGGGTCGGGTCTCGCGACGAGCCCGGACCAGCGAACTTTGACAGGAATCTGGACGTAACCACGATGAGCACGCATCCCGCACCCATCGCCGCCGTGCGCGGTCGCGAGATCCTCGACAGCCGCGGCAACCCCACGGTCGAAGTCGACGTCACACTGGCCGACGGAACTGTCGGCCGGGCCGCTGTCCCCTCGGGAGCCAGCACGGGCGCCCACGAGGCGGTCGAGCTTCGCGATGGCGACAAGAAACGCTACCTTGGCAAAGGGGTCACCAAGGCCGTGGCCAATGTCAACGGCCCGCTCGCCAAGGTCGCCATCGGTCTCGACCCCGCGCACCAGGGGGGGCTCGACGCCGCCTTGATCGCCGCCGATGGGACCGAGAACAAGGGAAACTACGGCGCCAATGCCATTCTAGGCGTCAGCCTGGCCGCCGCCAAGGCCGCTGCCATCGCCTCGGGCCTGCCGCTCTATCGCTACCTCGGCGGGGTCAACGCCAAGGTCTTGCCCGTGCCCTTGATGAACATCCTCAACGGCGGCTCGCAC
>JAJYCH010000675.1 GCA_021778575.1 Planctomycetota bacterium | reverse complement strand
ACGTCGACTCGGTGATGACCGGCTGGATGAAAAGTCCCGGCCATCGTCGGAACATTCTTGGCGATTATACCGAGATCGGGGTCGGCCGCGCGATCGGTAGCGACGGAGTTTCCTATTGGTGCGTCACATTCGGAACCCCGGCCTCGCGCTGAATTTTCGGCCGGCCGGCCGGCCGTGGGTTATCCTTCATCCTGAAGTGGTGTCGTTGTGTCCCGTTCCCGGGATGGCGGCACCTCGGAAAGGATTGGCTGACCCATGCGTGGACTCCACTGGAAGGTTGTCGCCCTCTCGGCGACTCTGGCGATCGTGGCGGGATGTAGCGGAGGCCCGTCCAAGCGAACTCTCGCTTCCTCCGAACCCGGCCTGTCCACCGTGCCCGGTGATACCGACGTGGCGATTGTCGACCGAGCCAAGCCCGTGCCCAGTTCGACGACATTCGTCGACCGGCACCCGCTGTTCTACAAGCCTCGTGATTATTACGAGAGCACCAGCAGCAACAAGGCGGCGAAGACCGCCGCCGCTGTCGTGCTGGGTCTCCCGACCGGTCTCTATGGCGAATTGAAACAGATCGTTGTCGGTGCCCCGGCGACTTCACCCTCCGGATTCTGAACGAATCGGGATTCTCGCGGATTTCCGCCCGAGCAAGAGCCGGGCGGCGATCGGATCGTAGACCCAATCCGGCAGTATCCGAACGAAGCGTAGAAACGTGGCCATTCGCCAGGGGAAGTCAATGCGCGACTGGCGACGGGCGACGCCTCGGAGGATGATCGCGACCGCGCGATCGGTGTCCATCAACAACGGCTGAAAATTCGTCTGGTTCACGGTCATCGGTGTCCGGATGTAGCCGGGATGGACCGTTGTGACGGCGATTCCCAACGGTTTCAGCTCGGAACGCAACCCTTCGAGAAGCGTGGAGAGTCCGGCCTTGGTGGCACTATAGCCGCAGGAACCCGGCAACCCCCGGAACGCCGCCAGACTGCTGATTCCGACGATCTGCCCCCGCCCTCGCTCGATCATCGACGGCAAAACGGCCTCGATGGCGTAAGCGGCTCCAACCAGATTCACCCGGACCATCTGATCGAACTGATCGCCCGAAAAGTCGACCGCGCTCATCCCCAACCCGACGCCGGCGTTGGCGATCAAGAGGTCGACCGGGCCGAGCTGCTCGATCAGCTTCGCGATCGCCGCGCGAAGCGCCGGCGGGTCGGTACCGTCGGCCTCGGCAACCGACGCCACGCCGCCACTGGCCCGGACTGACGCGGCAACCGATTCGAGTGCTTCGAGTCGTCGAGCCGTGAGGCCGACTTTCCAGCCTGATCGGCCCAGTTGCCGGGCCATTTCCGCTCCGAGACCGCTCGACGCTCCGGTGATGATCGCGACTCTGCCGGTAATTTCGCGCAAACCGTGAATTCCTTTCCCGATGGCATGAATCGACTGATCGGAGTGAGTGGTCGGGACCGATCTTGATTCAATCTAGGGCAAAATCATCATGCCGAAGTGACCCCAGCGAGGACAAGTCCATGAGCCGGGACATCGAGCGGTGGATTGGTCGGACGACCCCGACCGGTAAGCCTCGTCAGGCCCGCCGGCCGCGGCGGTTCGCTCGCCGTTTGACCGTCCTGAGCCTCTTGTACTGGGGATCGCGTCTCTCGACCACGTTCGGGGGTGACGGCGATGTTCCCGAACTGACCAAGCCCACCGAGATGCCGGTCATCGTCTCGACGCCGACCAATCCCACGCCGCCGGCCACTCCTGCAACGGGTCCGAGCAACGATCGAGCCGTGCTGGCGCTGCCGGGGATCACAGCTCCGACGGCTCCCCGACCGATCAACAATCCACCGGTCGGTTCGCCAAGCCCAACCGAAACGAACGGGACGCCGGGCGGCGTGCAGCTTGATGCTCCGCTGGAGATGAATGGATCGCTCGCGCCTTTGTCTCCCCTGCCCCGGGTCGCTCCCAACCTGATGCTCAGGCCCAACCGGAATCAAAAACCGCTGGTCCTCGATTCGCCTGTCGATGAAAATCCGTCGTCCGACGAGACGCCGAAGCGGGTGACTCCCGAGCCGAAACGGTCGAACGCTTCGCCTCGGGTCGACCCGGCCCCCCAGCGTCGAGGCCGGTTGTTTGGTCTCTTTGGTGGTCTGGCTCCCGCGTCGCCGGCACCATCCGCCACGAATTCCGCATCGTCTTCGGGGACCAAGACCAACGCGCCGGGACGATCGGTGGTCGAGGTTCCGCTGGCCGATCCCTCGGCCGAGTCGGCCCTGAAACGTCGGATCGAAAAGCAGGCGCGTGACGCGGTCGGTGATCGGGTCCGATCCGTCGAGGTTCGGCTCGAAGGGAAGTCGGCCACCGTGCAGGCCAGTGGGGTCAAGCTCTTCCAGAAGCGCAACGTCCGGAGGTCGCTCGAAGGGCTTCCCGCTCTCTCGGGGCTCCGCGCGAACATCGAGGTTCTTGACTGACCACGTGGAAATTTGATCGGCGCCTATCCGACCAGGCTAACTGTCACCCGTCGACGGTGCGGGTCGGTCCGGTGTTCCCAGAGATAGACCCCTTGCCAGGTTCCCAGATCGAGCCGGGAATTGACGACCGGGATCGACAGCGAGTTGCTGGTCAGGATCGAGCGAACATGCGCGGGCATGTCGTCCGACCCCTCGGCGGTATGACGGAAGACCGGGTCGCCATCGGCAACGAGCCGGGCGAAGTAACGCTCGAGATCGGACCGGACGCTGGGGTCGGCATTCTCGCACAGGATCAGCGATGCGCTGGTATGGTGGACAAAGACGTTGCAGAGCCCTCGGGGAGCGCCGGCCGCCTGGACGATCCGGGCCACCTCGGCGGTGATCTCAATGGTCCCTCTGCCTCGGGTGGTAACGGTGAAGCTCTCGGAGTGAAACATCGTGGTCGCTCCGATTTCTTGGCAACAAGAGCGCCGGGCATTATCGGCGAACCCGGTCATGTTGGTCCGACTTCGCCTTGCTCGGCGGCCTGGAAAGTCTGGTTGATCGTCCGGATCAACTGGAGGGCCATCTGCTTTGTTCGAGGGGTGACATGCCCCTCGGTCACCAGGCGGCGTAACATCCTTCGCGACTCATCGAGGAGAATCTCGAACTCGATCGAATGCTGACGCTCGCGGAACCAGGCATCGAGCAGACTCGCTCGCTCGGCTCCGGAGGGAAAGTCGATGGGTCCGATCGATGCATGGGCACCATCGTCCGCCGCGTTCCACAGGTCATCGAGTCGAATCATCGTCGGGGCTCCCTCGCCCTGGGGCCATCCCTGGCCGGACTATTTAATCGTACCCCTTCGTTAACGGTTTCGATCGGCGTGACTTCACTCGCGAATCGGTCAGGGAATGCGGAAGAACCCTGGATTGGCGAGCCCAAAAATCTTGATGTGACGAGAAGAGAATCGATCGTTCGAGTCGAGAGATCCGGATGTTTTCGGTAGTCGGCGTTCTGCACTTGCCGGGTTT
>JAJYCH010000674.1 GCA_021778575.1 Planctomycetota bacterium | reverse complement strand
TGGGCCCCATCGCCATCGTCTTAGCGCTGACCTGGGTCTTGATGGTCGCGGCGACCTCGTACTGACCGGGGGTCTTCTCGCGGATGATGGTCAGGGTGCCGTCGCCACCGTTGGAGCTGAAGATCAGCTTCCGCTCGGCGTCGAAGATGCAGCCGTCGGGGCCAGTGCCGATCTCCAGGGTCTGCAAGACCTTGCCGCTATCAGCGTCGGAGACGACCAGCTTCTTGTTGGCGCAGGTGCTGAACAGCTTGCGAGACCTGGCGTCGAAGGCCAGTCCGGTCGGCTCCTCGCCGGGACTCAGCGAGAACTTCTTGATCATCTTCATGGTCGCCGCGTCGAATTCGATGATCTCGCTGGTGTCTTCGAGGTTACAGAAGACATGGCCCTTCTCGTCGGACACCGCCAGTTCGGGAACACCACCGGCGACCAGGCTGCCGACGACCTTCATCCCCGCCGGGTCGATCGCGGTGATGTCGTTCGTGCCGTGGTTGAAGCTCAGGACCCGCTTCGTCACCGGCTCGTAGGTGATGATGTCGGGGCGGCCGTTAGCCTTGACGGTGCCGAGCGTCTTCATCGTCTTGAGGTCGAAGGCAGTGACGGTCGAGTTGCCGCCATTGCTGGTGAACCCCCGATTCAGCTCGGGAACGAACGTGACCCCGTGGACCCCAGGAGTGTCCTTGATCTCGCCGATAACCTGCTCGGTATCGAGGTCGACCACGATGACCCGGGTTGCTCTCGCGACGTAAAGCTTTCGGTTCGCGGCGTCGACTTCAAGGAAGTCCCAGCCCCCTTCGCCGCCAATCGTGATCTTGTGAACCTTCTCGTAACCCGAGATCGGTGTCTGAGCGCCCGCCGGCAAGACGAGGCCGAGCAACGTCAAGGGTAAGGCGAAAGCGATTCCGAGTCTTGACTTCATGGTCGTTCCCTTCGAACAGATGAGTTATCGTCGATCTCGTTGAGATCACCAAGTCATCTGTTTTACCGGAATCGACCGCGCGAGGAATGAAGTTTTCCGGAAGAGACGAAAAGTCCTCAGACACCCGGATGATCTTGCCAGCGAGCCGGCCAATTTCGAAGATTAGCCGGGTAGCACAATATTATGGTAGATGTCCTGCACGTCATCGGAATCGTTGAGCATGCCAAGCAATTTTTCAAACAAGCCCAGTTCTTCCCCGTCGAGGCTCTTGCTTTGTTGTGGAAGAAATCTGATTTCCTGGATCTCCAGATCGAGGCCGGGGAACGCCTCGAGCAAGGCCGTTCTCGCTTTGTAGAACTCGACGGGAGGGGCGAAGATCGTCACGGTGCCACCTTCGGATTCGACCTCTTCGACGGCGACGTCCGCAGCGAACAGCGCCTCGATCACCTTCTCCTCGTTGTCGCCATTGAATGAAAGGACCGCCAGGTGATCAAATGACATCACGACAGAACCATTGGCTGCCAGCTTGGACCCGGTCTTGTTAAAACAGATGCGGAGATCGGAGATGGTACGTGTACTGTTGTCGGTCAAGCATTCGACGATGAGCAAGGAGCCGCCGGGACCAAACCCCTCATAACGCGCGGCCTGGAAATCCTCGCCACCCGCGCCGGCCGCTTTCTGGATCGCCTTCTCGATCACATGGCTCGCGACGTTGTCACGCTTGGCTCGTTCGATGACGCTCCGTAGAGTCGGATTGGCCTCCGGGTCGGGCACGCCATTCTTGGCGGCCATGTACAATTGTCTGCCGTACTTGGAATAGAGCTTTGATTTCTGATCGGCGGTTTTGAAGATCGACTCTTTGCGCTTCTCGAAGATTCTTCCCATTCGAATATCTGCCTTTTCAGTTTCTCGACGGAGCCCAGCCAGGAGTTGCTTCGCCCCTCATTGTAGAGAAAACCGCTTCGTTTGCAATTACACCATCGCTGACGAACGGCTGGCCCTGATCGGCGCGCGGGCGGCCAAGGGCTTTGGCTCATGAGGGATTTCAGGGTGGTGGACCTGATCGCCCGAAATGGCCATCAAACAGGAAGAATTTACCGCCAACTCGCCAGGAGAACGCAGCGCAGAGAAAGTCAGTCGGAATCAGGGAATTCGCGCTGCTGAACTTCTCTCTTCCTCCGTCTCCGCGAGCTTGGAGTCCTGGCGGTAAATTCCAACGATTCCGACCGGATTCATTCATCACCCCGGAATCCGGCAAGAGCCAATTGGTTTTCTGCGGCTTCAGGCTTTCGCCGGCTTTTTCCGGGCGAGCACGAAGATCGTGTGCGGGTCGCGCCAGGGGGACAGGGCGATTGCCACGAGCTTCAGGACCGGGAAGAACAGGACCGTCAGCGGGTCGATCAGCGAGCGGAACAGCTTGTGCTGAATCCGGGTGACGATGGTCGAGCCCAGCGTTCCGAAGCGGAGCCGGTCGACCGGCTCGAAGCCGGATTCTTCGAGGACCCGTTCGAGCTGTTCGAACGTGTAGCCGTTCCGGACGTGCCAGCCGTCCTCGACGCGGGTCACGCGGAGGTGGTCGGCGTTGCCTTGCCAGTCGCGGTCAGGGGTCGAGATGTAGACCAGACCGCCGTCGTCGAGGAGGTCGTGAATTTGCCGGAAGGTCGCGTGGGCGTCCATGATATGCTCGATCACGTCGAGCAGCAGGACCTGATCGAACTGGCCGCGTTCGGCCGGGTTCGCGGCCAGGACGTCGAGCCTGGTCGAGCGGAACTCGACCTGTTCCTCGGTGAGCCCGAGATAATCGCGCATTTCCTCGCAGTTTTCCCGTTCCCAGTCGTGGATGGTGATCCCCAGGCAGGTGGAGTGCCGGATTGCCGCCTGGTACGAGAAATAGGCGTTGCCGCAGCCGCAGTCGAGCGTCCGGACGGGGGCCTCGGGAGTCCCGGTGAGGAAGTGGCGGACGACCTGAGACTTGTCCCGGCTCACCCAGTTGGTCCCGGGCCACATCAGCCGCTTGAGCCAGAGCCGGGCCTTGGTCTTCAGCGAGAGCGGGGCCGGTTGGTGAATCGCCTGGAGCACTTTTCGAACCCTCCGTGGTCGTGCAAGTGGTGGTCATCCAGCGGGACACGATAGTCCAGCCCGAGCCGCCTGGCAACCCCAGATCTGACCTCCCTCACCTCTGGGTCTGCCCGGATTTTCTGGTGGGGGTCTGGGACGGATTGATCCTCTGGAGTGCGAGAGCTTGCTCTCGCTCTGCTTCGTGGAGCTTGCTCCACGGTCCAGAATCCGGAAAACCTCGGAACGGCCAAGTCACTCGGGCTCGGAGCAAGCTCCGGTCGCCAGAGCGAGAGCAAGCTCTCGCACTCCAGATTAAGGGCTTTGACGGGAAGCCCGAGGGTAGGGGCGACCAGAGCCCCCAGAAAATCTGGGCACGTCGAGTCGGTTGCGATGTCGTTTGTAATTCGGGGTTGCATCCATCCTCTCAGCGGGTCGGATGCGGGGGTTTTCGTGTTACTTCCCCGATCAGCTGGGTGATTCGAGGTTTTGGAGGCCCTCGGCG
>JAJYCH010000673.1 GCA_021778575.1 Planctomycetota bacterium | reverse complement strand
GTGGTGGCGCGGCTGGTTCTCGTCGCGTGAAGGCAGGTTGCAGTTCTACCGTTGATCGAGACGGGGTCAATTCTCGGCTCGATGGATGTGCCCAAGTTTTCTTGGTTTGGATCGCTCGAATCGGTTCCGGGGGCCTCGGAGGGTTTTCCCTCTGGAGAGCAAGCTCTCGCACTCCAGATCGAGGCTTCGCTGGGAACACCCGGCTCGATCGAGCCCATTCGCCGATCCTCGGTCGGGGTTGACCCCGGCTGGGGATCGTCGTATGTTGCCCCATCGACTTGATACGATCCGCCCGGCGGGACGCCGGCGCGAGACTCCCCAGGGATGGACCCCTTCGTGGCTGGCAACTCGACCCAGATCCTGGTCCTCAACTACAACGGCCGGGCGCTCCTCGAAGAGTGCCTGCCGTCGCTGGCGGAAGCCGCTCGACGGTCGAGCGTCCCCTGCCGCCTGTCGGTTGTCGACAACGGTTCAACCGATGATTCGCTCGACTATCTCGCGGCCCACTGGCCCGAGGTCGCCGTCATCCGCGAGCCGAACCAGGGACTGGCGTCATTCAACCAGGTTCTCGGCCGACTCGACGACCGGTTCGTGTTGCTGTTGAACAACGACGTCAAGCTGGCCGTCGACGCGGTCGATCCGCTGATCGAGGCGCTGAGCCGGCACCCCGACGCCTTGTTCGCCGCTCCGGCCTGCTGGACCTTCGACGGTCGCGAGTACGAGGGGATGCGAACCCGTGTTCGGACCCGGTTCGGACTGGTCCAGGGGCTTTGTCGGGTTCCCGGTCATGAAAGCTGGATCGATCAGCCCGATCTGACCGCATCGGCCGGTCCGGTCCTCGCGGTCGACCGGGTCCGGTTCCTCGCGCTCGGAGGCTACGACCCGATCTATTTCCCGGGCCGGATCGAGGATCTCGACCTCGGTTTCCGGGGCTGGATGGCTGGCGTCCGCGGCTATTATGTGCCGGCTTCGGTTGCCTATCACAAGGGGTTCGGTTCGTTCGAGCCGGCGTTCGGCCAGGACGGATCGGCCCGGCTCGCCGCTCGAAATACGCTCCTGTTCGCCTGGAAGAACCTGAGCGGAACGCGGTTGCTCACGCATCTGGCCTGGCTGCCGGTCCGTCTCGGTTTCGCGGTGATGGCTCGCCGGAAGACGTTCCTCGAAGGGTTCGCCGAGGCACTCCGACGGTTGCGACCGGTGATCCAGGCCCGTCGCGAGCTGGCGGTCGGTCACGCCGATTGGCGACAGCGGCAGGAAGCCTTCTTCCAGAGGTTTTCGTTTTGATCGACCTGACGGCTCGGTCGAAGCGACGGGGAAGTCACAGGCGCAAGGAGCAACCTCTCGATGATCCGCCCGACTCCTCATCTTGTGATCGACGCCCGACCTCGGGGACCTCGCGGGCCGCTGGCGGGCGAGAAAGTCCTCGGCCGACCGGTTCTCGACCATCTCCTCGAACTCGCCGCCAGCTTCAGCGACGCCCCGGTCACGATCCACGCGCGACTCGACGAGCATGACTGGCTCCGGCTCGCGGTCAGCGAGACAAGTCGATCGAACATCCGGCTCGTGACCGGCCCTCCGCCCGAGCACGCGGCGATTCTCCGGTCGGACCGGCTCTACGACCGCAACCGGCTCCGGAAAGCGATCGACCGGGGCCGCGATCTCGAATCCGCCGTGATCTGGCGGCTCGACCGGCCGCAAGGGCTCGACGGGGCCGACGCCGAACTGATCCGCCGACGGACCTATCAACCGCTCGGACGGTTCTGGGCACTTGGTCCGGCCCGGTTCCTGGCCAGGATTTTGAGCCCGACCCGAATCCGACCGAACGCGGTGACAATCGCGTCGGGCGGTCTGGTCCTGACGGCCTCGGTTCTGGTCGCGGTCGATGGTCCGGCCTGGGCCTCGCGCTGGCTGGCGGCCGTGGCCCTGGCGGTGGCGCTCGTGCTCGATACCAGCGATGGCCACCTGGCGCGGCTCCAGGGAACAGCCTCCGAATTCGGCCGCTGGCTCGACGCCAATCTCGACGAACTGGGCGATATGGCGCTCCATGCCGCGATCGCCTGGTCCTGCTTCGTCCGCGATGGGCAGCCGGGCTGGCTGGCGGTGGGAATGCTCTACGCCATGGGAAAATACCTGTTCCTGGTCGGCGCGGGAACCGGTCAGTCGCTCGAAGACTCGAACGCTGGTCCGGGCTTGCCCGATCCGACGCGACCGGTCGGCGGAGTTCGAGCGATGGCCTTGCTGGTCGGCCACGCCGACGTCCGCTGGCATCTCTGGATCGTCCTGGCCGCCGTGGGCCGGCTCGACGCGGCACTGGTGGTCTACGCCCTCTATTTCCCGGTCCGGGCCATCGCCGGCGCGGCGCGAAAGGCGGCTCGACATGCCTGAGTCACGCCCCCGGATCACCGCCTTGATCGTGGCCCGCGACGAGGCCGCGAACCTTCCCGACTGCCTGGCCAGCCTGGCCTGGACGGACGAGATCGTCGTCGTCGTCGATGCCGCCAGCCGGGATGAAACCCTGACCATCGCCCTGAATAGCGCGACCCGTGTCGAGGTCCGGCCGTTCGACGACTTCGCCCATCAGAGGAACGCCGCGCTCGGGCTGGCAACCGGCGATTGGGTCTTCGCCGTCGACGCCGACGAACGGGCCACCCCCGAACTGGCCGCCGAGATCCGCCGGACCCTCGACGATCGGTCGCGCCCCGAGTCAGGTTACCGCGTGCCGATCCGGAGCGTCGTCCTCGGCCGATCATTTGGGTACTCGGGAACCCAGCACGACCTCCCGCTCCGACTCTTTCAGCGCGACCGAGGCCGTTGGGTCGGGACCGTCCACGAGACCGTCGACCTCAGCGGTCCGGCCGGACAGCTCGACGGGCATCTGACTCACCGGACGATCCCGGATATCCGGACGTTCCTCCGGAAAATCGATCATTACACGACGCTCGAAGCGATCAAGTTCCACCGCGAGGGGAAGCCGTTCCGGCTCATCGACCTGACGGTTCGCCCGGTCTGGACGTTCTTGAAACTCTACCTTGGCAAGCAAGGCTTTCGCGACGGTCTCGAAGGGCTGATGTTCTGCTCGCTGTCGGGCCTGTCGGTCGCCGTCCGGCACTGGAAGCTGCGCGAGCTGATCCTGGCAAGGTCGGACGAATCGGCTCCCGGCGTCCCCGCGACCGATTTTCCAAAACGAACCCAACGACCCGGTCGCTCTCGTTTTCTCGTCGAGGGGAAAGCGCGATGATCGCCGACCACGACACCATCGTCGCCGAGCGGTTCGACGCGTTGCACGCTCGGTTCAAGTCCGAGGTCGCGACCGAGGACATCCGGCTGCGCGCGGTCGCTCGGACGCTGGGGCCGATCGAGGATCGCTTGATACTCGATCTTGGTTGCGGCAAGGGGCGGTTCGCCAGTCATCTGGTCGCGAGCGGCGCCCGGGTGGTCGGGCTCGACCTGTCGACGGCGATGCTCGGCCAGGCCCGAGGGCTCGAC
>JAJYCH010000672.1 GCA_021778575.1 Planctomycetota bacterium | reverse complement strand
TGAAGTCGAACGTCAGGTGCAGGGCCAGGCAAAGCTCGACGACGCCGAGGTTGCTGGCGAAGTGCGCGGGTCGATGGTTGACGACGCTGATCAGCTCGTCGCGCATCTCGTCGGCGAGCCGTTCGAGGTCCTTCTCGGAGAGCGTCCTCAAGTCGGCGGGCGACTTGATCTTGTTCAACACCGCGCTGTTCATCAGCGGTCCCTTTCCAGTAGATCCAGGGCCAGGGCCCTCAAACGTGCGCCGCGCTCCCCCAAGGGGGCCAGCGCCTTCACGGCCTCATCGGCGAGCTCGCGGGCGTGCCGGCGGCTCCCCTCCAGACCGAGGAGCCCGGGGTAAGTCCACTTCCCCAGACCTTGATCCTTGTTCACTCGCTTGCCCAACTTTGCTTCGTCGCCTTGAACGTCCAGCAGATCGTCAACGATCTGGAACGCCAGACCCACCGCATGACCATAAACGTCGAGAGCCTGGATGATCTCGGGCTCGGCACCGGCGACGATCGCCCCCATCTTGAGCGAGGCCCGGAGCAACGCGCCGGTCTTCCGACGGTGGATCGCTTCGAGTTCGGTCAGATTTGCATCGAGCCGGTCTTCGGCCTGGAGGTCGGCCATCTGTCCGCCGACCATCCCGGCTGGTCCCGCCCCTTCGGCCAGAGCCAGGACGCACCGGGCGGCGGCTTCGGCGGGCTGGATTTCGCGAGCCAGAACCTCGAACGCCAGGGTCAAGAGACCGTCACCGGCCAGGACCGCCGTTGCCTCGTCGAACGCCTTGTGGCAGGTGGGACGCCCCCGACGGAGGTCGTCATCATCCATGCTGGGCAGATCGTCGTGGATCAGCGAATAGGTGTGAACCATCTCCAGGGCACAGGCCGCAGGCAGAGCCCGGTCGGGGTCGCCCCCACAGGCCTCGGCCGCCATCAGCGCCAGGATCGGCCGGAGCCGCTTGCCGCCGCCGAGCAGGCTGTAACCCATCGCCTCGGCCAGGCGAGTCGGGCAAGCGCTCGACGGGTCTGGTTCCGCGGCGGGCAAATACGTGGCCAGGGCTCCCTCGACCCGGCTCCTGGCCTCTCGCAAGTATTCAGAGAGGCCGGGCTCGACGGTCTCGATCGGCTGGGTTTTCGTCATGGGGCGAATGCAAAAGTCACGAATCGAACCGGTGCGACGGGAACGGGACCGCTCGCCATCCATGCGAGACCTGATTCAACCCCGTCCGAAAAGAGGTTCCTCACCGGCATCCCTATTGTGGACATTCGGAATCCGAAAGTCCATCCGCCACCAACCTTGAAAACGGGAAGGCTTGACAGTTCCCAAGAATTCGCGCAGTCCAGGTAATCTGGGTGGAATAAGCGATATTTGCGGCCATTCGCTGGGCCTGATTGGTCACTCGATTCGTTTTCCCAAGACGAAGCCAACGAGAGCCGAGAATCGTCGCCAATTTCCAAAACGAAGCCAACCGCGCCCACCCGATTTCATCTGTCTGGGAGTGGGGCCAATTCCCCAAGACGAAGCCAATGCGAGCCGAGAATCGTCGCCAATTTCCAAAACGAAGCCAACCGCGCCCGCTGATTTTTCCCTCTCGAACCGGGCGATTCCCAAGACGAAGCCAACGGCTGGTGGATGGTCCCTGGAAAAAACGAAGCCAAAGCGGCATCTCCGGATGACTCGCAAGTGGACGAAAAAATTCGGAGCGGCGTCGATGAGCGTGGGTCATTCCGAAAAAGGATCGCTCGGGTGAAGGTCGGCAAGCACAGTTTCTCCGCCTTGGCCCTGGGGCAGCATGCCCTCCGTTACGACCCCAGTCGGTCATAGGCTTCGAGAATCCGATTGGTCTGGAGCGATCCCGGTTCCATACCGCTGAAGGTCGCCAGGATTGTCTCGACTTCCTCTCGGGTCATTCCGTAGAGCCGGAAGAACGCCGCGTCGAGTTCGGCGACGAGTTCGGCGCGTTCGTTGGGGAACCACTTGTGGACCGGGGGGGCGAAGCCCGCCGCCTCGGCCAGCGGCTTCATGTCGTTCGCGGTGCAAGTGAGCTTCAGCACGCGGTCGGAGATCCACCGCTCCAGGCTTGTGCGCTTATCCCACGGGCAGCGAGTCGCGTAGTGGTCGGGGGGGAAGATCGGGAGTTGTTCCAGGATGTAGAAGTTCAGATGGATACCGCCAATCTTTTGGCGCGCCACAAAATCAAGAATGAGACTGTTAAGATTTGCAAGCAGACAGGATTGTTGGCGGGCAGAGATGGATTGGTCGAAAAGGATCACGGGTGCAGTATTAACGACGCCGCAGAATGGGACGAAGGTCGCGAGGGTCGTCCGCGTGTCCGTTGTCCGTGTCACGTCGCGATAGACGAGCAGCGCCGGCGGAGACTGTCCTTGAACGGACCGCGCGGCGTCGGCCGCTGAGACCCACCAGCGCGGCTGAACCACGAATTCTGGGTTCTGGTGCTCTACCAAGCTGGTCTCGTGGGTCTGGCCTTGGTTAACCCAGTTTGCGGTATTGATGTACACGGTGCCGAATCGGTGATCGTACGGCCTGAACATCTTGGCCTCGTACAAGGGCAAGAAGGTCCGTCCTTGACCGACCCAGTGATTGCCAACGTGTTGAAGGCCCAGCTTGACGAGAACTTCAGGGGCGTGGAACAACTCGGCGTCGTTGGTCTGGTCGAACATCCTGACGAATTTCAAACCCCAGGGGTTGCCCCCTTCCTGGCGTGATTCGTCAATCAGGATCGGCACGCGGCGATAGATCGCCTTGGTCATCTCGGCATCGCGGCGCGAGCGGAAGATCGGGCAGGTTCGCGTATTCGGGTTGAGAAGTTTCAAATCCGCTTTTGAGAGTGGAATTCGCCGCTTTTTGTCCCTCAAGTCATCCATGCGATGGGCGAAGAAGCTGAAGTCCGCCTGTTCAGTCTTAACCTGCGTCCCACCCAGAAGCAGCAAACAAAATTTGTACGACCGATGAACGTCCTGGAAAACAGGCGCTTTGTTCTCGAAGTCGTAAAGACTGATCAACGATTTGGTTTCCATCAAATCGGCGAAGAACTCTTTCGTCGTGTGATCCGTCGCGATCCCCGAAGGTATCAGCAGTCCGACGCGTCCTTTCGGCGCGACGAGGGTTCGGGCCAGTTCAGCGAAGAGCATGTAGGTGTTGATATCGCCCTGGCCGGTGAGCGGATAATGGCCCGATCGTCGGGCGTATTCGAGCGCCTCGTCGGCCGCTCGTTTGGCTTCGGTGTATTCGGCGAAAAGCTCGGGGTTTCCCTGTTCGAGAGCGGCGATCAAGGTCCGTCGCCTGGCCGCGCTGACGGCCCCGGCGATCTCGGGGGCGTTGTCGGCGAAGAACTCGCGTTCCTGGAGCTTCAGTCGCTCCCACGGCGGGTTGCCGATCACGCAATCGAAGCCGGCGCCCGGCCGGCCGAACACCGCGGGGAACGCGGCCGGCCAGCCCAGGGCTTGCGGCCTGGCCAGCTCGGCCAGCAGGCTGTTGCCTTGC
>JAJYCH010000671.1 GCA_021778575.1 Planctomycetota bacterium | reverse complement strand
CCATGCAAGGGGCGTTCGGCAACTCCACCCGGGCGATCCCGATCCTGACCGCGCCCGCCGTCGGACAGGGCTCGGTGGCCTATGGCGCGACCTCGGTCCCGTTCAACGGAGCAAACTTCAGTTCGGGCTCGGGCGGCGTTCGAGGGCCGGTGCCGAAGCTGGTGCCGATCGAGTATCGCAACGCCGATGTTCACAACGCGCTGGTGAAGCTGACGGGCAAGGATTTCGGCTACGATGTCGGGTCGTGGAAAAAGTGGCTGGCGACGTCGTTCAAGATCGACACGCCCCCCAGCCGACGGGTCTCCGAGCCTTGAGCGAGCGACCGATCATGACGTCTGACGACAACCGAGGCGTGCTGGCTCGCATCCTTCGCCAGAAACTGGAATCACTCGGTCGAGCCGGTCTGAACGAGATCCCCGGCTCGGCCGACCTGCTGGCTCGGCTCAGCGTTCAAGGCGGCAAGCCGTCGACAGCGACAGCGACCAGACCCGCCAAGGAGATCCGCCCGACCGTGGAGACCCCGCGTCGAGCGCCCGAGCCCCAGCCCGAGAAACCGTCGCCGAAGTTGACTCCGGGACCGGTGCGCGAGGTTCCGCCGACGGTCGCGGCACCGGCGCCGGCTCCGAGAATTGCGGCGTCGTTGTTCGAGGAGCCGAAACTCGAAGTCACGGTTCCTCCCGGCGAACGATCGGAGCGGCTGGCGACTCTGGCGGCTGAGGTCTCGCGCTGTATTCGTTGCCCGCATCTGGCGTCGACGCGGACCCAGACGGTGTTTGGTGAAGGGTCGATAACGGCCCGCTTGATGTTCGTCGGCGAGGCTCCGGGCGCGGATGAGGATGAGACGGGGCGGCCATTCGTTGGTCGAGCCGGGGCGTTGCTCACCGACATGATCACCAAAGGGATGGGATTGAGCCGCGACGAGGTTTATATCGCCAACGTCTTGAAGTCGCGACCGCCCGAGAACCGAACGCCGCTGCCGGATGAGATGGCGAATTGCCTGCCGTATCTCGAACAACAGATCGCGATCATCCGGCCCGAGTTTCTTTGCCTGCTGGGCAAGACGGCGGCCTCGGCGCTCCTGGAGACGGCGCTGCCGCTGGGGCGGCTTCGGGGGAAGTGGCACCGCTATCGCGGGATCGCCACGATCGTCACGTATCACCCGTCGGCCCTGCTCCGGAACCCCGCCTGGAAGCGCGACACGTGGTCGGACTTGCAGTTATTGATGAACGCGATGGGGCTGAAGGCTCCCGAGCGAAAGCGGGACGCGTGAGATCCGACCGAATGGTCGAAAGAACGAGGACCGGGGACGGAAATCGATGGTTTTCCGTCCCCCGTCGCGGAATTCAAGGGACCGGGACGAGCTGGTTCAAGGCGTTCTGGATCTCTTTCATCTTGACGGGCTTGGGCAGAACGAGCAGTCGCTTATCGCGCGGCAACTGCTTGGCGAGATGCCCCTGACGCGGGCCGAGCAGCACGAGCGCGACGAGGTCGCGGCCGTCTTGCTTGGCCTTGGTGTGCATGTCGAGGAACCAGTCGAGACCGTTCGGGCCAAGTCCGTCGGCGTCGAAGAGCACGGCGTCGGGCAGACTCTCGCGATACCGTTCGGCGGCGCGTTCGGGGTCGGCCAGGAGCAGGACCCGGTAGCCCATCTTGGTCAAGGTCTTGCGGAAGGCGGTCTGGACATCCTCCTGGACCTCGACACAGAGGAGCTTCTTGGGCACGTAGGCCGGAATCTCGAACTTGACCGGCTCGGGTTCGGGCTCGGGGACCGAACCGATGAAGAATTTCTCGTCATCGTCGTTGTCGTGTTCATGTTCACCCGAGTGGGTGATGTAGTCGTCGATCTCGATTTCGGGCTCGGGCTCGGGTTCGGGCGCTTGCGGTTCCGGAGCTTTCCCTTTGAGGTCGGCGAATTCGGGCTCGAAATTCTCGAACGATTCCTCGCCGTCCGTGTCGGCTTCCGCTCGATGCGCCTTGGGCTTGGTGGGCGGTTCGATTCCGGCGGCCTTCGCGGCGAGCCGTTCGAGGTAGAATTCGAGGTCGTCGCAGACCTCCGCCATCGAATTATAACGCAATTTGAGGTCAACCTTCATCATCTTCTCGATGATATAGGTCAGCTCGGGGTCGGGAGCGTGGCGCTGCTCGCCGAGCGGCTTGATGCTGTTGATCCCTCGTTTGAGCATCTTCTTGAGCGGGTCGTCGGTCTCGACTTCGGGCAAGGGGAGCTGACCGGTGAGCATCTGATAGAAGACGCATCCCAGAAAAAAGATATCGGAGCGCTTGTCCCCTTTGGGGCTGCCGCAGGTTCGTTCCAGCGCCGAATAATCGACGGTTCGCTGGCCGTGCGCGGCGGCCATCTTGCGTTCGTCATCGATCGTCGCGAGTCCGAAGTCCACCAGCTTGGCAGTCCCGTTGGAGGCGATCAGGATGTTGGTCGCCTTCAGGTCGCGGTGGGTCACCCCTTTGTCGAGCGAGTACCGCAACCCCTGCGCCAGGCCAACCATCATCGGCAGGGCTTCGCTGGGCGTGAGCTTGCCGCGAATCCGCAGGAAGTCGCGAAGGTTCGAGCCTTCAACGAATTCCATGATCATATAATACTTTTTATCGCGCTCGCCGTATTCATAGATCTGGACGATGTTGGGATGGACGAGCCGGAGTCCGGATTCGGCTTCCTGGTTGAACCGGGCGACGGCTCCGGCGTCGGTGACGAAGCGCTGGCGAAGGACCTTGATGGCGACCGACTGGTTGCCCTCAAGTTTTCGGCCGCGATAGACTCGGGCGAAGGTTCCCTCGGCGATGTGGAACAACACTTTACAGCCGCCATAGAGGAACCCGGTCGGGTCCCCTTTTTTCAGGCGTTCGACCTGCCAGGCGGTCAAGATATCGCGACGGAGAAGCACCCGAGCGACGGCGTCAACGCTGCCGTCAATCGCGTCGGACCGGGCTTCCTGGGCTTGATGTCGCGTGATCAGGCCGATCAGCACGGCCTGTTCGAGAAATGTCGGGGCGTCGATCTCGGTCATGGGAGAGATGTCCTGGTCGAGCCGCACGGAGACAGAAGTGAGTCACCGGTCCGGACGACTTCGCGGGTCGTTCCGATCCTGACTATTCGCGAGTTTACCACGGTCCGTGATCCGAGCGAAACCCGTCAAATAGGGAAAGGCCGATATCACCACGGAATTTGTCGAGCCGACGCGCAAACCCGGCGGAAATGATGAGGAAAAGCGTCCGATCGGCGCGAGGTTTCCCGGTCTTCGAAATGAACAAGGGCCGACGTTCGAGTCGGCCCCGCGACGAATGAATCGTCTCCAGGTCAAGAGGATCGAGCGATTCCACGACGCGTCGCGGAATCACTTGACGCGGGGCTGGGATCAATAACGGCCGCCGCCGCCACCACCACCGTAGCCGCCGCCACCACCGCTCCGGCCGCCACTGCCGCCACCGTAGCCACCGCCGCCGCCGCTCCGGCCGCCGCCGCCGCCACCGTAGCC
>JAJYCH010000670.1 GCA_021778575.1 Planctomycetota bacterium | reverse complement strand
TCGCCCGCTGGAGCTGTTGCTCCGCCGCGATCAGTAACTGGCGCTGCGAGGCGATCTCGGGACGGGCGCCGAGCGCGATCCGGACCAACTGATCCGGTTCGCATCCTGGTGGAATCAGCCCGACCCTCAGGAATGGCGGCTCGATCGGGTCGAGCAGGAGCATCGGTTCGAGCAACAGGATCTCGGCAAGCTGGGCGCTGGCGACTCGCCAATCGTTCAAGGCCGTCTCACGAAACTGGCGGACATTTTCGAGTTGCGCCCGAGCCCGGTTGATTTCGAGCGGGGCAATCAACGAGGGAGCCAGCCGCTCGGCAAATCCGACGAGCCGCTCGGCCCGGACGATCGTGGCTTCGGCACCGACGAGACGTCCCTTTGCCTCCTGAAGGTTGAAATAATACTGGGCAACCGTGTTCAAAACATTATTCCGCGCCGACTGGACGTCGGCATCCCGCGAGGCGACGACCCGTTTCGCGGCAAGGGGCGCGAAGATCGCGTCGGTCAGACCAAGGTTGATCGTTGGCCCACCGCCAAGCTGGACCCCGTTTGATCCCTTCTGAAAGATCTGACCGGTGAAGAGGTTCTGGTTCACACCATCATGTCGGTAATAGCCGATCCCGCCGTTCAGGTTGGGAATCTTCAGGGCCTTGGCCTGGATCAGCAAACCGACCGCCTGTTCGACCCTGGCCGTTGCCGCGGCGATGTCGAGCGGCGTGGCTCCGGCGAGCTTGAGGGCCGCCGCCAGGTTAATCGGAGTTGATCCTTCGGGACCGCTCGTCGGCTGGCTCATCAGAGCCGTCTGAATATCGTAGGCGAGGTTTTCGGTCGAAGGCAGAGTCGCCCCTCGAGCGTCGGGCAACGGCAGCGGGGCAGGGGGAGCCTGAGCTTGAGCCAGGGCCGATCCGAAGCAGGGCAACAGTCCCAGAGCCATCGCCGCCCGGGCGATTCGCCATTCTCGTCGCATCGACCATCCTCGATCCTGAGAAGTTTGCGAGCATCCTGGCTCACGCCGGCCGATCGGCGAACTGATCGAATCCGAGCATTTTTCAAATAGGTGTCGTGCTTTTGACGTAGCGTGGACTCGGCCCACCCGCTTCGATTTCGTGGTGGGCCGAGCCCATCCTACGGGAACGATACAGCAATAAGAGAACGACTCTAGCGTTGTAATGATCGGATCACCGCGATCGGTCACTCCAGGAGCAACCGACAAAACCCGGCCAGCCCGCGCGCCCAAATCGATACAACCCGCCTCGCAAGGCCCGATCATCCAGCGACCTTGATGGACGCCGGCTTATTTGCCGGATCCGAAGAACGTTCCGTCCCCCACTCCGGAGTATCCCATAAGACCCGATCATACCGACATGTTCGCCCCTTCGATGGGTCGGCGGCGGCATCTCCCATGCCTTTTTGCTCGGAGCTGTCGTGGCCGAATGGCAACCCCGACCGGCATCCGTCTCGACCCCATACTCCGAGGGAATCAGCCATGATTTATACAGTGGCCAACGATGATTGGACCCCCGGCTCGCCGCTGTCGGCTTCCGAGACGCGGTCGGGACTGTACCGGACCCGAAGCGAGGCTGCCGCGATTGCCCGAGGTCGCCGCCTCCTGGCGGTCTCCGTCCGTTACGATGACCACCGTTGCGTACTGACCCCGAGTTTGCCTCCTGATGGCAAGCTCAACCCATCGTGGTTGACGCCGGCGATCGTCGGCCCCAACGGTGGGGTGACTGCGCTGGCGGAGATCCCGGCGAACCTCGTCCGGGCTCTCGGTCCCTGCCGACTCTGGATCCACGCCGGTCATTCTGACGATGCGTGTTCGCGAGCGACCGGCCGAGGAAACCGATTGCGCTCGCTACTCCGAAGATAATTCAGACTCCGCCCGACTTGGGCCGTTTCGAGGATGTCTCGGGACTCTTGCCGCCGACCCGGCGCTGGCCCATCCCGTTGACGGACTGGGGAATCGATCGCTTCGGCTTGGCGGCGTCGGCCTTGCGTGATTCGGCCAGCTTCTCGGCCTTCGCGGTTTCCTGGAGCCGGGCGATCGCCCGCGCGGTGTCATCCATCTGGCGCTCGGGACGCTGGCTCGGCGGTTTGCGTTTCGGGGCGGGAATGGCAGGAGCCTCCTTGAGAGATTCGGTCGAGTGTCGTCCTAGTATAGGGCCGAGGCGGTCAGAACTCCAGTTCTCGTTCCGTCCCGTCGGGGAACCGAGCCCGGATCGAGAGCGTCGCCCCCATCGCCTCGACGACCTTCGTCAGGGTGCTGAGCTTCAAGTCGTCGCGTCCCTCGATCCTCGAAATGTTCGCCTGCTTCACCCCCACCCGCTCGGCCAACTCCGCCTGCGAGAGCCCCCGGCTCTGCCGGAGGTCGGCCAGGCGAACCAGCGTGGGCGGCACGGTCGACTCACCGGTCTCGACCAGGTGGACGACCCGATCGAACGTGGCCTTCGCGCTGCCGTAGACTTCATCAACCCCGGTCCCATAATCGGCAGGTCCCGGAGTCGTGACGCCAAACCCCCGATCCGGCCGCCACTCGATATTCACGGGGTCGAGACCATCGGCTCGGAAGATGTCCAGATCCCAACTCCCGGTCGCCAGGGCAGGAGGGTCGATCTTGATCAGAAGATCCGGAAATCGCTCGACGAGGTCATCGCGGATCTGCTCAATCGCATTCATACTCGATCTCCCGTTGATCAAAGACCTCGGCCGTCGGCACCAGCCTTGTCAAGGACCAGTTGACCCGAGTTATCCCGAATTTCCATCGCCCCATTGGGACCAATCGTCGTGCTATGCCCCTTACTACGAAACCGCCTGAGGTCGGGCCGGCCGGGAACCAACTTCAGATTATCCATCTGCGGCGGATAAAGCCGACCGTCCCACATCCAACTGGGTGGGTCGAGCGGGATCGACGTCAGATCATCTTCCACCGCATTCAAGATGTCGCAAACCTGGCGATACGCCTCGTCGAAGTTCGCCGCGAGGGGTGCCGCGTCGAGCCTCCGGAGGAACTCCGCAAACCGTTCGGCCTTGGAAGTACTACCATCATCCATCGCGATCTCTCCGATGATCGGAGGCGCACCCCCAATCATTATGACTCGCGTGTAATATCTGTCAATCCCTGGTCGTCAACGTCTGGTCGGCTTTCGATAAACAGTCTGTCCTTCCTTGATCGTTTCGAGGACCTGGATCTCGGCGATCTTCGACGGAACAACGGTCAGCGGATTATCGGAGAGAATCGCCAGATCGGCCAGTTTGCCGACCTCGATCGAGCCCTTCGTGGTCTCCTCGAAAAACTGGTACGCGGCATTGATGGTCACCGCCTTCAACGCTTCGATCGGCGCCACTCGCTCGTCGGGACCGATCACCTGGCCCGACCGCGACGTCCGGTTCACGGCGGTACTGATCGTGAACAGGGCGTCGACCGGCGTGACAGCGGCGTCGGTATGGTTCGTCGGCCGGAGCCCCTTGGCCCGGGCGGTCTTCATAGGGCTGAGGAAGAACGCCC
>JAJYCH010000669.1 GCA_021778575.1 Planctomycetota bacterium | reverse complement strand
CAAGCTGGTGGCGACGGCCTCGCTGATTTATTTCTTCCGCGACGTGCTCCAGTGGAAATTCTATTGATCCTGGTCCGGGATCGCGACAAGAAGGAAGGGTGCGACCTTGAAGGACGATGATCCGAGCGTGAAACGAATGACTCCGCCGACCCTGACGGTCTGGGAGAATACGTACCTGCCCCAGATCCTCGGCGGCCTGGTGGTGACGACCAAGCACATTCTCGGCTCGGCGTTCGGCAACGGGGCGATCACCGTCCAGTATCCCGAAGAACAGCACGTCCCGTCGCCGAATTATCGAGGCGTCCACCGGCTCAACAAGGACGAGCAAGGGCGGGTCAAGTGCGTGGCCTGCATGCTCTGCGCGACCGCCTGTCCGGCGCACTGCATCGACATCATCGGCGCGACCGCCCCCGACACCTGGCCCGACCGCGAGAAGTACTGCGAAAGCTTTGTCATTGATGAGCTGCGCTGCATCTATTGCGGGATGTGCGAGGAAGCCTGTCCGGTCGAGGCGATCGAGCTGACCGGCCTCTATGACTTGACCGGGCTCACCCGCGAGCAGATGATCTTCGACAAGGCCAAGCTCCTCTCGGTCTTCGACCTGACCAAGGACGCCGAGCCGATGAAATACAACAAGCCCCCCGGCCCCGGTGTGGCGAACAGCACCGAGGTCGTTCCCACGACTCCGACCTCCGGACCGTTTGATCAAAAGCGCTAAGAACGTCGCCACGAACCAGACCTTCAAAGGACGACCGAGACCGTGGATACGCTCAGCACCGCCGACCTAGTCAAGCTATTCCTGACGATCGTCTTCGGGGCGACCGGGACTTACCTCTTGCTCCCGCACAGCCTGGGGAAAGTGAAGCCCAAGCTCGCTCACTTCGTGGGGTTGGTGCTGGTGGCCGTGGCGGTGATCGCGATCTCGGGTTTCTGGAAAGTCGGCAAAGAGGTCGAACTGGTCTCCCGACTCTTCTTCTACCTGTTCGCTTTCATGGCGGTTGGCTGCGCGATCCTGACGATCACCAGTCGCGACCCGGTCCATAGCGCGCTCTGGTTCGCCGCGGTGGTTCTGGCAACGTCGGGGCTGTTCTTGCTTTCCGGGGCACAATTTCTCGCGGCGGGAACGGTCATCGTCTACGCCGGGGCGATCATCGTGACCTTTCTGTTCGTGATCATGCTGGCCCAGAAGGAAGGTCGAGCGCTCTACGACCGGATGGCCCGAGCACCGTTTTTTGCCACTCTCTCCAGCTTCCTCCTGCTGCTCGGGCTGATCGTTCCGCTCCTCGGGATGCGGCCGCTGGTGCTCGACCAGGATGGCAAGCCGCCTCAGGCCAGTTTGACCGGCAACGCCATGGTCTCGATGGCCGACCGACTTGACACCACCGGCCGGGCCGACCTGGTCAAGGGAACGATGCCCAATCACAAGATCGTGCTCGAACGGGTGATGGGTCCTCGATCGACACTGCCCGAGCGAACTCCCGGCAAGGCGAAACCCGCTCACGTCGCCAGCCTGGGGGCTGTCCTGTTCACCGACCACCTGCTGACGATCGAGCTGGCCGGCAGCTTGCTGTTCGTCGCTCTGATCGGAGCCCTCGCCATCGCGACGCCCAAACCGCCGATCCGTCCCACGGTCGGCACGCCCTCGACCACCACGACCGCTTGACCCTTTGGATCGTTTCGTCATCGCCAGGACCGAGAGTTTCGCCATGCCATTCAGCGCGGAAATGCTCCTGAATTACCTGATCATCGGGGCCGTTCTGATGGTCCTGGGGATGCTCGGGTTCCTTTCGCGACGGAACATGATCGTGATGTTCCTGTCGGCCGAGATGATGCTCCAGGGGACGGCGCTGACACTGGTCGGCTTCGGCCGGTTTCACGGTAACTGGACCGGACAGATCTTCACGATCGTGATCCTGACGGTCGCCGCCTGCGAGGCATCGATTGCCCTGGCCTTGATCCTGATCCTGTTCAACCGGAAGTCGTCGCTCGACGTTTCGCTCTGGCAAGAGCTGCGCGAACCGGGTCGGTCGGCAATCGTTGATCAGGCGTCGGATGCCGAGCCCGAGCCGATCATCCGTGGGATCGAGACCTATCCGCACCTCGTACCCGCGGGCGTCGAACCGCCTCACCCGACCGAAAGCTGGACCGAACGGCGCGACTGAACTGATTGATGATGGCCGCTCACTGATCGCCCTGTTTCCGGGAGCCGAGTACTGATGGACGCCCTTGTTCGCAACGCCTGGTTGGTTCCGTTCCTCCCCCTTCTGGGCGCGCTGGTCGCGGCCATTGGCGGGAAATGGCTCAAGGAGCGGTCACATCTTCCGGTCATCGCCGGGATCGGAGTGGCGTTCTTCCTGTCGCTCGGTCTTCTGCTGTCGGTCGGCAAGACGAGCGTGCAACCCGAGCCGATCGAATGGCTGACCATCTCCGGGCTGGTCGTGCCGATCCAGTTCCAGGTGGATGGTCTGACGACCATGATGCTGGCGATGGTCACGTTCGTCGCCACGCTGGTCGCGATCTACTCGTCCGGCTACATGGCCGGCGATCCCAGCTTTCCGCGGTTTTTCGCGCTGGTCGGCCTGTTTGTTTTTTCGATGACGGGGCTGGTTCTCTCGGCCAATTATCTGCTCACCTACGTCTTCTGGGAAGGTGTGGGCGTTTGCTCGTACTTGCTTGTCGGCTACTGGCACACGAAGCCCGAGGCCGCGCTGGCGGCGAAAAAAGCGTTCCTCGTCAACCGGGTGGGTGACGTCGGATTCGCGATCGCGATCTTCTGGATGTGGGTTGTTTCGCCGGGTCATGACCTGAGCTATTCGACGTTCCTTGCTTCGTCCACCCTGACCCCGCTGGTCTCGACGGGAGCCCTGGTGGGGATCGCGTCGCTGTTGTTCTGGGCGGCGACCGCCAAATCGGCCCAGTTCCCGCTCTATGTCTGGCTTCCCGACGCGATGGAAGGCCCGACGCCGGTCTCGGCGTTGATCCACGCGGCGACGATGGTCACGGCCGGCGTTTATCTGATCGCCCGATCAAGCCCGTTACTGATCCTGGTGCCCGGCGTCCAGTTGACCGTCTCGATCATCGGTGGGTTCACGGCGCTGCTGGCGGCGTCGATCGCGGTGACCCAGACCGACCTGAAGCGAGTGATGGCTTACTCGACCGTGAGCCAGTTGGGCTACATGTTCATGGCACTGGGGGCCGGTGTGCAGGGCGTGGGCGAATTCGCCATCATCGCCGCGATGTTTCACCTGTTTACCCACGCGTTCTTCAAAGCCCTGCTCTTCCTGGCCTCGGGCAGCGTGATGCATGCGATGGGCGGAGTGATCGACATGCGGGAATTCGGCGGCCTCCGCAAACGCCTGCCGATCACACACGCGACCTTCGCCTGTGGAGCGCTGGCACTCTGCGGCTTGTTCCCGTTCGCCGGGTTCTGGAGCAAGGACGAGATACTCAGCAGCCTGAACATGGCGGCCCGGGCGTCGAACTCGTCGGGTGGCGAGGGTT
>JAJYCH010000668.1 GCA_021778575.1 Planctomycetota bacterium | reverse complement strand
AGTTGGCCTCGAAACGAGACGATCAGGAGTTTCTGCGGAACTTGTTCCATGCCTCGGAACTCCCGCTCGCGCGGACATTACTTTCCTGACTCTCAGTAGAGGCAGAACAATGGCCAGAATTGTTCTCGATTCTTAAAACAAAAGTCAAACCAAGTCGCGAATTATTGAAAAGAGGAGCACTTCGAGATCGGTGGTGGCAATATGGTGAACGCCAGCCAGGTCTTATTGCAGCGATGTCTGGTACGCGGCGTGTGATCGCATGCTCTCAAACAAGCAAATATAGAACTTTTGCATTTTGTGAAAGCGACATCGTGTTTAGTCACAAAGTTGTTGTTATATGTCATGAAACATATTCAGCAATTTGTGTATTACAATGTCGAGTTCATGAAGTTTGGGCATTGTTCTTTGGTTCAACCATGAAGGATGACCCAGTCTACACGGGTTCGGACTGCTTCGAGACCTTCCCTTTCCCACCCGATTACGAGACGAACCCAACCCTCGAAGAGGCCGGCCGGGTCTACTACGAGTTCCGGGCCGACCTGATGGTCCGGAACAACGAGGGGCTGACGAAGACCTACAACCGGTTCCACGACCCCGACGAGCGGTCGAGCGACATCGCCCGGCTCCGCGAGCTGCACGCGGCGATGGACCGAGCGGTGCTCGACGCCTACGACTGGTCCGACCTGCAACCGACCTGCGAGTTCCTCCTCGACTACGAGGAGGATGAGGACGACGACGACGTGCCCGGCGGCCGTCGCCGCAAGAAGCCCTGGCGCTACCGCTGGCCCGACGACATCCGGGACGACGTCCTCGCCCGGCTCCTCGCCCTCAACGCCGAACGCGCCGAGCTGGAAAAGCTGATCGAGCCCGCAGCACCCAAGGGCAAGAAGCCCGGCAAATCGGCCAAAAAACCCAAGGACCCCAACCCGCCGGGGCTTCTGCCCGATTGACGGTCAGATAACTTGCAAAGGGAACGAAGAAGCTCACGCCGACCTACGAGAGACTTCCTTTCCCGCTGGCCCGGACGAGATGTCAGACCGTCTCTGGCTTGACCGCCCTCTTGGCGAGATTCGCGGTTGCGTCGCGAGTGCTCTGCGACTTCTTATCCTTCAAAATCGAGCGACTGGTCAAGCTCTGAGAATCGCTGGTTTTGCTTTGGTGGAGTCTTTCCCCCAGTCGTTCCAACTTTTTCCGAGAAGCCGAAGAAAGGATAATCCGTACCTTTCCGGCAGTGACCCGCTTCCCAGGGAGCGCGAATTTGCCGGAAACTTCACCCCGCGCGATCGCTAACAATTGCTCGGCTTCTGCCAACGGAATACCGAACGACGTTGCCGTTAATTGAATGGTTTCTTGTTCTGTCGTGCCATAGACAATCATGAGAACCATCCCAGTTCCGTGAAGACCGATTCGATGGCCGTTGCGATGGACCGAAAGTCACTATCTAACCATTGTATCGGATCTTGAATGTCGGGTGAACGCCTCCAATCCAGAAATTTGATGAGCTCGGGGTTCTGGCTCCGGGCCGCGATGAATTGAGCATAGGCCCTGGACCAGATTTCCTTGGGATCGAGGATGTACTCGAAGGCGCGAATCTGTAAGGGATCGGTCATCTTCTGGGAAACACCTCTCAGGTGAGAGACGCCGGCGCTCTCGCTGGCAGCCTTGAGCACTCGTTCCAGGAGAGGATCAAAATTCCAGTTTCGACGACCGAAGTTTGCGCCAGGAATTGCGGCGAACTCAAGGAAATGGCCTACCTCATGAAGGAGGGTGAACTCGACTTGCTCGTTCCGACGGCTGATCTCGATCCGTAGTGGCTCACCGGTCCCCGGATGGTAGACCAGATTTCCCAACGATTTTCGATCATTGGTCTCCACTATCTCGATGCGTGAAATGAGTCTGTCGCCGACGGTGTGGATACCGTCAATGACTCGAAGCGCCGACCTCATCCTCTTCCCGAAGGGAGTGGGGGGAGCGATCAGAATCTTACTCAGTTTCCCATCAAATATTGTTGTGACGGACTGGGGATTTGCATTGAGGGCATCTTTCAGGTGGTGATAATCGCCGAGGGTTTTGGGTTTGCGAGAGTCGGAACGCTTGGACATCGAGGTTTCTCAAATCAGACAGGGCCGATCGTTCTCGATTCTCAAGATAGGATCGCCCCGCGGTCCATTCCCATGTCCTTGGAACCCGCCGAAATCCTCGAACCTTGCACGTCGAGCCCACTCACACGAAAAGCCTGGAAAACGAAAGACGGGAACCTACCCAAGTTATTCTGAGGTCGGGGTTTGCTTTAGCTCACTTCCAGAAGGCGAATCGGCTTCTTCGTGAATGTCGAGAGCCTGATAGATCGAGCCGATCCGCTCTCCCACGACGACGACGCGTTCGAGAGTATTGAAAGAATCCATGACATTGTCGTAGAGGTGATCACCAAATCGAAATTGGATCTGTTCGCCTGGGATTGTCAGGGGACCTTCCGAAAAATTCAATTCCCGAAGTTGGATCTGTTCGCCTGGGATTGTCAGAGGATCTTCCGAAGGATTCAAGTCCCGACGTTGGGTCTGTTCGCCTGGGATTGTCAGGGGACCTTCCGAGGGATTCAAGTCCCGGAGGATAAACGTGTGGCTTCCCTGGTCCGCAGCCTCAATGACACCCGAGATCCGAAATGGGTCTTCGATCCTGGTGATCTTGCGGCGGAGTTTGAGTCGCTCGACCATCTGAATCCGATCGCCCCGGGTCAGGACGGTGGGGGTCGTCAGGCGTTCGACCATTTTTCCGCCGATCTCGATGCGTTCGACCCCACCTCGCGTCGGTGGCGTGAGCGCTTTGATCGCTTCGAGTAACTGGAGCTTCTCGTCAGGACCGAGCGCGCTGTGGCCGTTCAATTCCTTATCGACGGAGTGAAGAATGGCCAGACCCATCCGGAGCAACGAGCCCATCTCCTCAAAAACCTCGGCATCATCCGCGAGGAGTTTCGACTCGGGCGGACGACCGAAAGCGATCTCGAAGCTCGCGACCTTCGAGTATCGATAGGGCGGGTTCGAGTAAAAGCGGACGTCACGGGTTGGCCGGCCCGTCTTCATCTTCACGACCAGGGCAATCCTCGCCAGGTTCCGCATGCTCGACTCGGCGGCCTGCGCCGCCATCCGGATGTCGGCCGCCGAGGTCTTTCCGGAACCAACCCCCGGGCCAATCAGTCGAAGCCGGAACAGCGGCTCCAGGTCCGGAGTCATCATGACCCCGGATCGCGGGAGGACTGTTTCGGGAACCGAATCGAACCTGACCAGCCAGAGCGAAGTCACGCGGGCATCGGCGGCGATGTCGGCGATCCAGCAGCGTGACTGCATCAAGCCGCTTCGGATATCGAGCTGGCCGTTCTTCAATTCACCGAGAGTCCGGTCATCGATGGCGGAGACCAGATAACGCGATGTCCGGTCGAAGACCGAAAGGCTGTGGACGAGTAGGAGTTCGCCATCCCGATCCTGCGCGGTGAAAGTGAGCGGTTCCCCA
>JAJYCH010000667.1 GCA_021778575.1 Planctomycetota bacterium | reverse complement strand
GGATGAGATCACTGCTCGGTCCCAATCCGAACCGCGACTTTCTCTTTTCCTCCTGTGAAGTACGCTTTGTGCGGGCTCGAACGGCACTCGCCATCCCGGAACGGCGAGCGTCGACGGTGGCCGATCTCCTCGAATTGGTCCCGATCCTCGAGAAACTCGTCGCCGACTATCCCGACTTCGCCGCATACAAGAACGGATTGGCGACGGTTTACCTCAGGCGTGGTGAGCTACTGCTCTTGCTCGGCCAGACGGAGCCGGCGGCCGCTGAGCTGACGAAATCGCTCGCGGTCTCGCGAATCCTCTACGATCGTCACGGGGAGCTGACGGAAACCTTCCTGGTCCGGGGGCAAGCCTTCGTTGCTCTCGGCAAGGCGCAGGCGGCGGCCGGAAAGTCAGACGAAGCGGCCGCCCGATGGAAGAGCGCGGCGAAGATCTTCCAGGTGGCTTTGAAGCTCGATCCGGATAACATCCACCTCCAGCGGGGGTTTCTTGATTCGCAACCAGCTCCGAAGCCTCCCGCTGGGTTAACCCGGTGACCGAGATCAATCAATGGTCTGGACGGTCGTGTTGGGCGGTGCCGTCGTCGAGATCTGCGTATTATCCGGATTCGTCACCGTGATCGTGATCGTCGTTGGGTCCCCCACTTGTTCCTCCGTGTCGGACGTCAAACTCGGCGATTGCTTTCTCCTGGGAGCAACCACGAAAAAATAAGCGTGGGCATGGATTGCGGGAGAGTTAACGACCAGATAGTTCGGAATATCCAGGACAATTCGGCCCCTCCACTCTTTGTTCTCCTGCGTGAATTTGACCTGGTAATTGTGTTGGTGGTAAGACTTGTCTCGGATACTCATCAGAGCTTCAAGGTCGCTGCCCCACATGTAACCGGACGTCAAGATGGGGTCATCGTGTTGGTTGTTTTGTTGGCCAGCTTTCTTTCCGTAACGAACTGTGTGATACCAGCAGTGTACAGAAAAAGACATTGAGGGATAGCTCCTGCTCTTGATAGGCGAAGTGTCATCTTGGCTGAAGCCGTTGGATCTCACGAATTCATTCCAAGAACAGTTTTAAGCTATCGTGACGGACGGATGACATCAACCTAAATTGATCATTTTTGCAACAGAAAAGGTGTCGTCTACCGTTTTCGCCCAATGTAGCCAGGCAAAGCGGTAATATCTCTCATTTTGGTCTAATCCGTGCTTTTCAAGACGATTTCAACCCCAGTCTATTGAAGATTCTGAAGGGGACATTTGGATTGCCGGAAGTAGCTTAGGTGATTTGGGTGATATCGAAATCGGTAATCGGGTGAATCATTGTGTTTTCCGGTCTCTCGATTCCTGAATCTATCCAGGAGTCGCTCGTCTTCGAGTCCTTGCGTGTGAAGCACCGGAGTTGGCTTCGTTTTTCCCCTTGCATGGTTGTACCTCCGATGGCTCTGGATCAAACAGAACGAAGCCATTCCGGCAGGACGGAACGAAGCCATTCCGGCAGGACGGAACGAAGCCATTCCGGCAGGACGGAACGAAGCCACCTTTGTTGTCAGAACGAAGTCACCTTTGTTGTCAGAACGAAGCCACCTTTGTTGTCAGAACGAAGCCAATCAAGCGGCCAAGACTCCCTAGGTCTTGTAAAACCCCCAGGCCGCCGTGGTTTCGTCGGCGACGTTGAACCAGGTAGATCCCGGAAAGGGGGGGATGGTTACCTATTTTTTCCAGAGCGTCTAACGGGTCTATTTGGTCTCGCCTTTGTATCTCCTCAATCACCGGGCATCAATCTGACTCCGTAGGTGAATATGGTTGGGTGTACCCGGATTTTCTGGGGTTAGCCCAGTCGGAGTCCGGAGCGCGGTCAAGCCGCGTCAGGAAATAATGTAGGGTGGGTCGAGCCTGAGCGAGCCCCACCATGATTGCGTGGTGGGGCTCGTTGCACTCGACCTACCCGACGCGTCAAGCAGGGCACCCTCAGAAAGGACGGGTACACCCATGTCGTTGATCGGTTGGTCACTGGTTGCTTCTGATTGACGGGTCTGTCAGGCTACCTCGATCGTGTCCTATTTTCGTTTCTCGATGAATTGGCAGAGTCTTTGGGATATTGATGTTTAATGGCCCATCTCAAGGTTTACCGGGAAGGTTGTCGGCGGGATCTTCACGCTGGGGTTGGGGACTTTGCTGGCTCATGTTCGGCTCGACGGTTCTGAGTTATCTTGACCGGCAGTCGATCACTCTGGTCAAGCCTTATATTGCTGATGAGTTTCATCTGACGAATGCGGGTTTTGGTTGGGTTCTCGCGGCGTTTTCGTTGTCCTATGCGTTTTTTCAGCTTCCCGCCGGATATCTGGCGGACCGGTTGGATGTGCGCTGGGTTTATGCCTTGGCGGTTGGTTGGTGGTCATTGGCGGCGATTGCGATGGCGTTCTCGCCGGTCCTTGGTCTGTTGATGGTCTTTCGAGCCTTGCTGGGGCTGGGGGAATCGTTCAACTGGCCTTGTGCCTTGCGGGTCACGTCGATGATCTTGCCTCCGGCGGATCGGAGCCTGGGGAACGGGATCTTCAACTCCGGCGCGGCGGTTGGCGCGGTTCTGGCTCCGTTGCTTTTTCCTCCTCTGGCGCTTCGGTTTGGCTGGCGATCGAGTTTTGTGATTGTCGGTTCGTTGGGAATTCTCTGGATGATCGCGTGGGTCGTCATGGTCGGCGGTCGACGGGGTCGAGGACTTGGAGGCTCGGTCGATTCCGGGGCTCGGGTCGTTGATTCCGTCCGACGTCCCTGGCCGGTTGAGGTCTGGGTTACTTTTGGCCTGGTCGCGGGTGTTTCGCTGGCGGTGGCGGCCACTTTTCTTTGGTTTGGCGAGCGGTCGATCTGGTGCTCGATCGCTTGCTTCATGATCGGGCTTCTGGTGGCCTGTCGCGTCTTGCCGGAGTCGAGCCGGAGAGGCTTGGGTTGGGCGGAATCTCTGGGGGAGATTGTTCGCCTCCGCCGGTTCTGGGTTCTGGTTTTGGTGTCGATCTCGATCAACGTCTGCTGGCATTTCCTGATCAACTGGCTGCCAACCTACCTGAAGGATGATCGAGGAATGTCTTATCTGGCAAGCGGTTACTGGAGCGCTCTGCCGTTTCTCGCGGCGGATCTGGGTAATCTCGGTGGTGGAGCGGCGTCTCGCTGGCTGGTTCGTGGAGGACTGAGTCCGTCGAGCGCCCGGACGCGTGTCATGTTGCTCTGTTCATTCTTGATCGGACCTGGTGCCCTGGTTGGCCAGGTGGGGAGCGATGCGTTGGTGATTGCTCTATTGGTGGCGATGGCGTTCGGGACGGCGGCGTTCATGGCCAATTATTTTGCGTTCTGTCAGGAAGTGTCCGATCAGCAGACCGGATTGGTGGTAGGTGTTCTAGGGGGATTGGGAAACCTGTTCGTGGCGGGTTTTCTTCCGTTTGCCGGCTCGGTGAAGGACGCGACGGGTTCGTTTGGGGTGATTTTTATCATTGTAGGGATTTTGCCGTTCGTTGGTCTGGTGGTGCTCTGGCTGGGGTG
>JAJYCH010000018.1 GCA_021778575.1 Planctomycetota bacterium | reverse complement strand
GATATTTCTCGGGATGGAGGATCTGCTCGGTGGATTGCGGCGGATTGAGGTAAGCCTCGTTGATCGCGTTCCAGCCGCCATCATTGGTCAGGTTGGCACAGAAGACCATCCCCCGCATGTACGGAAAGATCAGGCCCTCGGACAGGATCACCGGCGCCTCGCGGAGCGCCTTGCCGCTCGACATCGACATCATCGGCATCATCAGGCTGAAGGTTCGGTCGAGCGTGGCGGACGGGATGGCGCCAACTTTCGTGCCGTCCCAGTCTTCCATCTGGGCGCCGATCATGGCGAGCGTCGCCTCGCCTTCGATCAGGGAGGACAGGGCGGTCGACTGGTCGTCGTCGCTTTCGACCTTCTTCTGCATCTTGTCCAGGTCGAAGTTTTGATCGGAGAGCGCATGAGTCAGTTCATGAGCAATCACGGTCTTGTTCTCATCCTTGTCGAACCCGGTCTTCTTGGTTCCCAGGAGCGACTCCAGAAAGCCGGGCTTCGGCTTGTCGGCTTCGTCGACGGGGACCTCCTTGATCAGGTGCATCGTCTTGGTCCGAGGATCGTAGAAGGCGGCGATCTCCTCGGAGTAAACGCGGACCATCACCTCTTTCCAGTTGATATCGCGCGGAATGAATCCGAGAACCTTCAGGCCCAGTTCGCCGGTCTTGAATTCCTGTGGCGTGATTTCCTCGTCGATCTCCTTGATCAAGAACGCCTTCAGGTCTTCACGCTTGGTGACGTCGCGTTTGACTTCGGACTTGAACTTGATCTGCCGGATGCCGGGAAGAAGCTGTTCGAAGGCCAGCTTGTACTTCAGGACCGCCTCATTCGGCTCCTTCTTGTCGGCCAGGGCGTCCCCTTCGGCAAGAAGTTCCTTACCGCGCTCGGGGCTCGCGGGCAGGTCATCGCCCGTGAAAGGTCCGGGACCCAGCAGGGTCGCCAGGAAGAGAGCGATCGTCGCGGCACCTGAAATCATGTTGCGACCTCGATGTGAAGTTTAGGGGGGATCAGACGACGCAGTGGAAATCCCGGTCCATCGATCCGAGAAGCCCGGCCGCTTCAGCGCGGGCCGGGGTTGGACCGACTCGCGGGGCCGGGTTGAGGAGGCGCGGGAACCGATCGTGAAGCCGTCGGACGCGAGGACGGCGACGCCGGTTGACCGGGCGCGAATCGAAGCAGGAACAGGATCGCGCGATGCATCGCCTCGTTCTCGTCCCGAGGACCGCTCCGCTCGCCGATCCGCTGAGTTTCATAATTCTTGAAGACATCTTCAAGAATCAACGGCTCGGGGAACCCGACCGCGCGCAGGACGTCGATCCGCGTCAGCCGATCGGCACCGGCGTATCGACCCGTCTTGCCAAGACGTTCTTGCGCCAGGAGCTTGACCTTGGGATCGACCTGCATCCCGTAACGGTTGCTCAATTCGACGACTTCCTTGAGATAATCGGCGCGCGAGATCCGGCAGATCTCGCGGAGGTCGTTGTGAAAACGGACGCGGTCGGCCTCGACCTGCTGGATCGCTTCGCTCGCGCGCTCCACGGCTCGCTTCTTCTGGCGGACCCGGGCGAGCTTGGGGTCGGGCGGAAGAATTTCGGGATCAACCTCGCGAGGGAGGTTCTGGTTGTCCGCCGCCGCCGGAAGGCCCGGTTCGCGAGCCCCTTCCTGACGGGCCGCCGGTGCGATCGCGGAATCGGCCGGGGGATTCTGGGCGTCGGCCTTCTTCTCGGCCTCCAGTGCCTTGGGGTCGAACCCGAGCCCGGTTACCTGGGTGAACGTGCTCGACTCGACCGGTTTGTCGGCTTCGGTCGGTTTCTCGGCGGCCACCGGTGGTAATTCGAGCGTCGGCTTTTCCGGTTCGACGGAGATCGCGGTTGATGCGACCGGCTTTTCTTGCGGGGGCACCGCGGGCGGTTCCGAAGTCGCCACCGACACGGCTGGCGTCGTTGAAGGCGGTTGGCCCGTGGTCGAGCCATCCCCCTTCGACGGTTCGCCGGCGGGAGTCACCGCGGAATCGATCACCGGCGGAGTCACTGACGGCGCCACGCCGGCAACCCGAGGGACCGGCGGATTGACCTGCGGAGCCAGCTTCCGATAGCCCAGGATGGCCCCCACGGCGCAGAGCATCAAGAGCGGCGGAATCAGCATCCAGGGGATTCCGCGCTCACGATATTCGATCACCACCTTGAGCGGTGGTTCGCCCCCGACGGGTACCTCGTCGGGATCGCTGATCTCGATCATCTGGTCGTCGATGCGTCCGTCCGACATGGGTCGCCCTCCGTCCGATGGATCGGGAAATGTCATGGGTCAACCCCCGGCGCTGCCGCCGACCCCGGTTCCGCGCACGGTCTGCCCGAACGGGTCCAGCAATGTCTCGATCTCGGCGGCCGAGGGGGCTCCGAGTTTCGCCAGGATGGCCGGAGTTTCGGTCAGGCCCAACGCCTGGCTGATCGCATCGAGTTCTTGCCCGGCGATCAGTTCCAGCGCCACCTGCCGGACATTCGTGCCGTTCTTGTACGCTTTCTTCGCCAGGGCGGAGGCCGCGTCGTAGCCGATCCGAGGGGCGAGGGCCGTGCACATCGCCAGGCTGATCTCGATCAGGTCGCGACAGCGAACCTCGTCGGCCTCGATCCGGACCACGCCCTCGGTCGCCTGACCGCTCAGGTGCTTTTCGGCGTCGATGCACTTGTCAGACAGGTGCTTCGCCGCCGTGGTCACGATATCGATCGACTGGAGCAAATTATAGGCGATCACCGGCATCATCACGTTAAGATCGAAGTTCGATCCCAGCGCGTTGGCCCAGGCGATCGTCGCGTCGTTGCCGACGACCTGCGCCGTGACCATCATCACGGCCTCGGGAATCACCGGGTTGACCTTGCCCGGCATGATCGAGCTCCCCGGCTGAAGCTCGGGAATCTTGATCTCGCCAATTCCGCAGCGGGGACCCGAGGCCAGCCAGCGAATATTGTTGACGATATTCGACAGGCTGATGGCAACGGTCTTGATCGCGCCGGAGACTTCCACGGCGGCGTCGCGATTGGCCATTGCCTCGAAGCAGTTGGACGCCGGTCGAAAATCGAGCCCGGTATCGAGGTTCAGCTTCTCGGCCATCAGCTTGGGGAAGTCGGCATGGGTATTGATCCCGGTGCCGACGGCCGTTCCGCCGATCGCCAGTTCGGTCAACGCGGTGCTTGCCTGGGTGAGCCGCCGGATTCCATGCTCGACCTGTGAGGCATAGCCGCCGAATTCCTGACCCAGCCGGATCGGCACGGCATCTTGCAGGTGGGTCCGGCCGATCTTCACGACCTTGTCGAAGGCGTCGGCCTTGGCCTTGAGGAGCTTGTGAAGCGACTCCAGCGCCGGGATCAGCTTCTTGCGAACCCCGTCGAGCGCCGCGACGTGGATCGCGGTGGGGATCACGTCGTTAGACGACTGCCCCATGTTGACCGCGTCGTTGGGATGAACCGGCGACTTGCCGCCCCGTTTCCCGGTCAGCTTCTCGTTGGCGACCCCGGCGATCACCTCGTTGGTGTTCATGTTCGACGAGGTGCCGGAGCCGGTCTGGAAGATATCGACGACGAACTGGTCGTCGTGCTTGCCATCGGCCACGGCCTGAGCCGCCTGGACGATCGGGGCACCCAGATCGGCATTGAGCAGCCCGAGGTCCATGTTCACCTGGGCCGCGGCCTTCTTGATCAGGCCCAGGGCTCGGATGAACGCCCGAGGGGCTCGGAGCGGGCTGATCTCGAAGTTCAGCTCGGCCCGACGGGTCTGGGCACCGTAATAGGCGTCGACCGGGACCTCCATGGCCCCCATCGAATCTTTCTCGGTACGGAACGACGAAGTGGCCAAACCTGAAATCTCCGACGGGCGAATCGAACGGCGGTTGCCGGGGCGCGAAACGATCACCTAGCAGATTCGACCAGAGGGGGTGTTGTCAACCGCACTTCGCTGGCGACGATCCACCCGGTGCCCGGCAACGTCTCACAATTCAACCCTCAAGACCGACGACCCGCTCGCTCGAAAGTTCATTTTCCTGGGACTTCAGGCTCTCCGAGCCGTCCGCTTCGCTCGCTCCGAGCGGAAAGCTTTCGAGATGAACGTCGTCACCAATCACCGCGAGGAACGGGCAGGGGGGGTGCTCGATCCAGGTCCCCGTATTGAAGTATCGGACCCCGTCAACTTCCGCCGTCAAGGGAAGGTGCGTATGACCGCAAGTCACGAAGCGATAACCCTTACTCCTGGCATAGTCAATGGCCCGCTGCTGGACCAGTTCGCTGTTGCGCTGAAACCGCTTGGTGATCCGACGAATCCAGCGAGAAGTCTTGTGCGGCGCCCATTTTTGAATGAAGTAAAAGATTCCGCAAGCGATGTCCGTCAACAACTTGTGGTCGGTGATGATCGTGTCGAACTGGTCGCCGTGAAGGATCAAGAGCTGAATCTGTCCGTTATCGTAAACGTATTCATCGAGGATATCGACTCCGACGATGTGACTGATGATATCGGCCGGCCCGTCGTGGTTGCCCCTGATCCAGATCAGCCGAAAATCGTCGCGGTCGGAATTGCGCCGGATGACTTTAAGACAGGCGAAGTGGCGTTTCGTCAGCCGTTTGAAGTTCAGGTCGTCGAAGACATCGCCATTGATGACCAGCTCGCGCGTCCGCGTGGCGGCCCAGGTCAGAAATTCTTCGAGGAGCTTGGCCTGGCACATCTCGCTGCCCAGGTGCAGATCGCTGATGACGATGCAGTCATACGGCAAGACAGCGCCGGGATCGCGACCTTCGGCGGCCGGTTGAGTCGAGGAATCGGACATCGGCAGAGGTCCCGAGAAATCGTCGCGATGGGGTTGGTCGAGGGTATCCAGCGGTCAGGGTCCGAAGTTCAACGAGTATAACACGAACCGATCTCACCAACCCGCGTAAAAAGCCATCCCGGGTGGATCCCTCACAAAACCGACATCCGCCAGCCACGGCGCCGCCGGACTTGCCAGCGTCGCCGCGCGATTATACGTCTCGACCTTGAGCACCCGCCGACGTGGCCCCGCCAGCGTCGGAAGCGTGGAAATGGCTCGTTTCAGCTCGATCTCCGACGCCGAGGCCAGTCCGGTCAACCGCTTGCCCAACCCCTCGACGATCAGGACCGCGCGCCCGGCGATAAATACGAGAAAGTTTGATGAATTCCGCGAAAGTCGCGCCGTCCCCCCTTCCAGAAGCGCGACGTCGAACGGTGCCCCTGACCCATAAACGTTCGCCGGATCGTTTGAACCAAGCAGAACAGGATCGGTCGATCGGACCAGTTCCGAGGCGGTCCGGGCCAGCTCCGCGACCGTCTCGGGATCGGCATATTGCACGCCCGACAGCCCTTCGACGAAGTAACCGCGGCGGAGATCCCCCTTCATCTCGGCGCGAGCCAGCCAGGGGGCCAGATCTTTCCAGGCGGGAGCCCAGGGATCGAGTTCCACCGTCTCGCGGCTGAGCACTCCATAGCGATCGAGCAGCGCCTGGGCCCAGGCCAGAGCGGCCGTCTCGGGATCGGCCGGCTCGCCCTCGGGCAAGACCGACCAGCGGCCCTCGGGCCGTCGCGACGCCGAACGCCCCGCCCGGCCAAACGACTTCCGGGCCGACGCCAGAGCCTCCGCCATCGCCTGACTGCCGGGCCGGAGCGGATCGAAGCGGTCGTTCGTCACCCGACCCGCTTTCACGAGCAAATCCAGCCCCGACCGGACCACCGACGGGCCTAGCCCGGATTCGCGGGCCAGATCCACCGCGAACTGGGCCCCTCGACGGTCGAGCGTTTCGATCAGGACGCGCTCGACCTCCGACGGCTCCTCGGCCATTGGGTCGCGGATTGGCCAGAGCCGGGGAAAGTCGCGAGCGATGATCGCGACCCGGGCTTCCCCCTTGCCGTCAACCTCGGCTCGCCAGGTCCATTCGCCCGTTCCCAGAGCCTCGTCAAGCCAGCTCGACCGATAATTCTCGACCCGTCGTGGGAGAATCTCGGTCTCCCAGGCTTCGGCCGAGGCAGCGAACCCCTGAAGCTGGTCGAGAACCAGGGCCAGGGCTTCGGCCCCCTCGGTTCGGGTGGCCGGATGCACCCGCTGGCGACGGGCCACGAAGTCGGCGAATGCCTCGGGCGGGATGGCCAGGGCCTCGCTCCGTCGGATCGCGATCGAGAGCCGCCGGACTTCTTCGAGGTTCTGCCGGTCGGCCCAGCGCGGCGAATCCGACCCGTCGAGCGGTTCGAGCCGGACCAGAGCCCCCTCGTCGGCGAACCGTTCCAGCAGATCGGTCGCCTGACCTGCTCCAATCGGATAGCGGGCGGTCAATTCGGCCATGCCGATCAAGGCATGGGTCCGCAGGTAACGGCGGACGATCGTGGCAATCGCCGGATCATCGCCATCCAAGACCGGTTTTTTCGAGCCCTTTTTGAGTTTTGGTCGAGCTTGGCGAAACGCCTGGTCATAGAGTTCGGCATCCTCGACGCCGATCCAGCGCTCGGGCTCCGACATCCCGGCCAGCTCGATCCGGACCGCGCGTCCCTGGCTCTCCAGCTCGGCGAGGAACCCGGCCATCGGCCCGGCCAGCTCGGCGGGGGTGAGGTCACCGAGGGTCCGCAGCGCCTCGGCCATCTCGTCGACGGTTCGAGGCGGGTGACCGGCCCCTCGCAACCGAGCCTCGACCCGGCCGATCGCCGACGGTTCGAGCAACGAGTCCAGGAGCGCCAGATCGACCGGATCGCTCGGTCGCGCCGAATCCCTCGCCGGCTCGTCCCACTGATAGAGAAACGTCTGGGTAAACTTGAAGATCAAATCCGAGGCGAACGGCGACGGAATCTCGCCGTCGCGGGCGATCACGCGGATCGTCCCGTTGTCGATCGATTCGAGAAAGCCTCGGAGCCGAGGAAGATCGAGGTCGTCGTTCAGGCACTCGCGATAGGTCTCGACGACGATCGGAAAATCGGCGAGCTTGCGGACGACCTGGAGCAAATCCTTGGCCCGGAGCCGCTGAAGCCAGAGCGGTGTCCGCTTTGACGGGTCGGGACGAGGCATCAAGAGCGCTCGACCGGCGTTCTGGCGAAACCGGAGGCCAAACAGCGCGCTATCGCCCAGTTCGCCGCGGATCAACTCCTCGGCCAGACTGGCGGTCAGCCCTCGAAACAGGTCGAGCGGCGGGGTCTCGGTCCGAGGGAGGCGAATGAGCAGACCGTCATCGGCATGGAGACAGGCAACGGCGATCCCGAGCCGCTGCCGGAGCCGCCCCTGGAGCGCCAGCTTGAGCGCGAGATGGAGCTTGCCGCCATAAGGCGTGAGGACCGCCAGGCCAACCTCTCCCGCCGGGTCGCGAAAGGTCTCGATCAGGACCGTCCGGTCATCGGGAGCCGCCCCCGCCACGCGAATCTGGCGGGCGACATGGTCGCGCAAACTCCGGGCCGAGCCCGGCTCCAGCCGGCACTCGTCGGCCAGCCAGTCGATCAGACCCGGATCATCGAGACGCCCGGCGATCTCGCGGGTCAGTTCGCCGACCTTCGCCCCCAGCTCGGCCGTCCTGGGGTTACTCTCACCACGCCAGAACGGCATCATCGCCGCCTGACCCTCGGCCTTCGAGACGACCACCTTATGGGCCTCGATCGACTCGATCCGCCAGGTCGAGGTTCCCAGCACGAAGGTCTCGCCAACCCGCCGTTCGAGCACGAATTCCTCGTCGAGTTCGCCCAGCCTGGGACCGTCCTCGCCGAGATAGAGCGGATACTGCCCGGTATCGGGGATCGTTCCACCCCCCGTGAGCGCCAGACGAGCCGAGCCCGGGAGTGGATTCAGCCGGTTGGCGACGCGATCCCAGCTCACCCGGGGCTGGAGATCGCGAAACGTGGCGACCGAGAACCGCCCCGAGATCAAACGAAGGACCCCTTCGAACGCTTCCGCCGTGAGGTCACGATACGGGTAGGCCTGGCGGATCAGGTCGAACAGGGCCGAGACATCCCAGGACTCGACCGCGACGCAGGCGATCACCTGTTGAGCCAGGACGTCCAGGCAATTGGTCGGAACGCGAAGCGTCTCGACCTCGTTGGCGACCATCGCCCGGGCCAGGGCCGCAGCTTCGAGGAGTTCGCTCGACGTTCGGACCAGAATTCGCCCCTTGCTGATCCGGCCGACGAGGTGCCCGGCTCGCCCGACGCGCTGAAGCCCGCGCGCCACTCCTCCGGGCGAACCGACCTGGCAGACCAGGTCGACCGCTCCCATGTCGATTCCGAGTTCGAGCGAAGCCGTCGCCACGACGCTGGGCAACTCGCCAAGCTTGAGAGCCTCCTCGGTCGCCCGCCGTTCCTCCTGGCTCAAGCTCCCGTGGTGCGAGCGAGCCACGACGACCTCCGGCGGGTCCGGATCATCGCTATCGGGCCGGCCCTCGTGAGCCAGCTCGTTCAGTCGACTGGTCAATCGCTCAACGACTCGGCGATTATTGGCGAAGATGATGGTTGACCGATGCTCGACGACCAGAGCAAGCAACCGCTGCTCGATCACCGGCCAGATCGACCCTTCGAGCCGAGGCCCGGTTCGCTCGAACGGTGCGATCACTTGAAGGTCGAGTTCCTTCCGCCGACCCGCGTCGATGACCGTGACCGGCCGAGGCTCGAAGCGGCTCGGCCGCGAACCTGGCACGACTCGGAGACCGCCGAGATAGCTGGCAACTTCTTCGAGCGGTCGCTGGGTCGCCGACAGACCGACGCGGATCAAACCGGCGGGATTGAGCTGTTCGAGCCGTTCGAGCAACAGGGCCAGGAAAACGCCTCGCTTGTTGGGGCAGAGGGCATGAATCTCGTCGATGATCACGTGCGAGAGCGACCCGAGCGTCGTCCGTGCCTTACTTGTGAGCATCAAGTGCAGCGATTCGGGCGTTGTGATCAGGATATCGGGGGGCTTGCGGAGCAACCGCTGGCGGTCGGAGGCCGTCGTGTCTCCGGTCCTGACCGCGATCGATAACGGCGAGAGAGCCGCGACTTCGGCCCTCGAAAACTCCAGAATTCCTTCGAGGGGAAGCTGAAGGTTGCGGTAGACGTCGTTATTGAGGGCCTTCAAGGGGGAGACGTAAAGAATCCGAACCCCTTTGACGGACGGAGGGGTCCGCCAGAGGTGATCGAGACAGGCGAGAAACGCGGCGAGAGTCTTCCCCGACCCGGTCGGAGCGAACAGGAGCGTGTTCCGGCCGGAAGCGATCACCGGCCAGCCCAGCCGCTGCGGGGGCGTCGGCTCGCCGTAAGTCGCCCGAAACCACTGGGCGACAGCCGGAAGCAAACAATCCAGCCCGTCCGAGTCGACATCCATCACAACCAGTCCTGTCACTCCAGAGGGAGAAGGTGACGGAGGACTCGATTATGACGAATCACCGGGGTTGTTGACAAGGAGAAAACTGAACAAATGTTCGGAAGAGTGGTTCGAGTCGCGCGAACCGACCGAAAGGCGAAGGGATCGTGGCGGAAAGTCGATTCAGACCGGTTGGGCCAGTTCACGCTCGATCAGCCGGCGGAGCACCTGACCCACGCTCTCGCGACGGTCGCGGGCCAGTCGCAGCAGAGCCGCTGCCCGATTAGCGGGCAGGAGCAAGCCTATTTCAACGACACCATCAGAGCCTTCGCGGCCAGGGGAGGGGAGGCTCTCATTCATCAGAGAGGCGATTGTGGTCGATTCCATCGGGTTTCCTGATCGATACCCCGAGAACAGAAACAAAAGACGAAACTCTCTTGTGCAAGTTAGAGGCCAAATCAGGATCGCCATTGCAAGATTGCCACCAGTACGATGAACAGAACGCCCAGGATCAAGGCGATCGACACGAACCGGACCAGAAATTGCGTTTCGCTCGAACCTTGACCTCGGTAGTTGCCCGACCGCTGGGGAGCCACGTAAACCGCCGCCCTGGGGGGTTTGGGCGGCTTATGCATCGGTGCCGGCGACGCTTCGGCCGATCCCAGGTCACGGAGCGTCGAGCCCGAGGATGATCCGTCCTCGTCGGCAAGCAACCTCAGGTCGTCCTCGTCGAGTTCCGGCGGTGGCGGACGAAACGCCGCCGCGGCATTGGCCTCGGCTCCGAGAATCGAGTGGACCACCGCCGGGTCGGCCCAGCGCGCCAGATCCGCCCGAAGCTCGGCGCAGTCCTGGTAGCGGTCGGCGGGTTCTTTTGCCATCAGCTTCCGGACAATCGCCGCGAACGCCGGCGGAACACCGCGAGCGACCCGTTCCAGTGGTTCGGGATCGTCCATCCGCTGCTTGAAGATCTTGTTGACCACGTCCCCCCCTTCGAAGGGAGGGCGACCGGCCAGGGCGAAGTAAATCGTACAACCCAGGCTATAAAGGTCACTCCGACGGTCGGCGGAAGAGGCGTTACTCAGTTGTTCCGGGCTGGCGTAGTCGAGCGTGCCGATCACGGCGTTGGGATGTGTCAGCGGGCTTTCTTCATTCGTGGCTCGGGCCAGGCCGAGGTCGAGAATCCGCGCGTCCCCCTCGGGAGTCACCATCAGGTTCGACGGCTTGATGTCGCGGTGGACCAGCCCCGCCTCATGGGCCGATTCGAGCCCGTCCACGACCTTGAGGAAATAACGCGCGGCGTCGGGAACCCGGAGCGGGCCACCCTGGGGGTGCTTGACGAGCTGATAGAGGCTCTCGCCGGGCACGTATTCGAGAACCATGAAGTGGACATCGCCCGCCTGGCCGACGTCGATGGTCCGGGCCAGGTTGGGATGCTTGGCTCGTTTCGAGAGTTCCATCTCGCGACGGAACCGCTTGAGGGCCTGGCTCCCGTCGGCCGCCTTGCTGGGCGGAAGCACCTTGATGGCGACCCGGAGGCCATCCTTCTGGTTGGCGGCGAGAAACACCTTCCCCATACCGCCCTCGCCGAGCGAGCGGAGAATCCGATAATCGCCGAGGAAAAAGCCCTTCGTCGCCCCTTTGAGAACTTTGCGGGCCTGGTAGGTCGTCAAGGCTCCTTGCTGGATCAGGACCCGGGCAAGGCGGACGGCGGCCTCGCTCGACGGACCATCGCCGACCAGGGCGCGAGCTCGCTCGATTGCGGGCGAACTCACGAGGCCGCTTTTGGCGAGGTTCGCCACGAATTGTTCGAGACGAGCCATCCCGGAAGCCTCAAATCTCGACCGAGCCCGATCAGACCGCGTGGATCACCAGGCAGGTCACGTTATCTTTTGATTGGTTATCGAGTGCCATCTTGATCAAGGACCGGGCCGAAGCTTGCGGATCGTCGCTGACCGCGACCACCTCGGCAAGCTGGGCGTCGTGAACCACTCCGGTCAGGCCATCGGACGCCAGAAGGAACCGGTCCCCCGCGCGAACCTCGGCTGCCTTGACGTCTTCGGGACCACCGCGGGCATCCTTGCTTCCCAGATACAAGTAGAGGACGTGATTAAACTTGTGATTGGGTAACTCCTCGGCGGTAATCGTCCCGGCCTCAAGCAGCGCCTGGGCGAGCGAGTGGTCCTTGGTGAGCTGTTCGATCCGACCATCGCGGAACCGATAGGCTCGCGAGTCGCCAATTCCCGCGACGTAGACCCGGTCGTTCCGGAACAGTGCGAGAACGACGGTCGTTCCCATGTTATTGAATTCGGTCTGGATCACCGAGAGACCCAGAATCTCCTGATTCGCCGTGGCCACGGCGTCGCGGATAATCTTCTGGATCTGCTTGTCGTCCGACCCGGCGTTGCCGATCCGTTTCGAGAGTTCCTTGGGAATGATATCAACGGCCATCTGACTGGCCTTCTCGCCGGCGAGCTGCCCGCCCATCCCGTCGGCCACGACGAACGAGTAGCTCTGGCTCCGCTCGATGGTGATATCCATGCTGGCGTCGCGATGGCCGACGCCTCCCGCCGTCGCCTTGCCGGCCAGCGTGGGTAACGAGAAATTATCTTCGTTATGTTCCCGATAATTGCCCACCGTCGAGACCACGCCAACCCGCAGCATTTTCGCCCGAAACTCCGGTGGAACTTCGCTTTCGGAGGACTTGGGAACTTCTGGAGGTTTACTTGCCTGGATTTTGAGGGGAGCCAGCAAGGATTTCCAGAGATTTTGCAGGCGAGCCCGCCAGGTGGGTTGACCGGACACATTGTTCCCCTTGACTGGTGCCGGCGGCCGAGCCGGCGACTTCGCCTGGCGTTTCGGTGCCTTGGCATTTTTTCGGGGTGACGCGGGTCGGCTCGCCCGATCGTCGCCGGTAAGAGGGGGTCGGGCTTTTTTCTTGGTCGGCCTCATGGGGCCTCCCGGGTAGCTCAGGATCGCGACTTGCCGGGACAGGCCCAGCTCATCAGATCGGCCACGCCGACAGAGCGATAAGTGAGGAACAACTCACCCGCCTCGAAACCGGCGGTGAGACCTTGATAGCGATTCATCGTCTCGATTGCGCTAAAAATCCCCGCCTTCTTCGCGGGAAACTGCGTCGCGTAGCACCGGACCGACTCGATCTTCACCGCCAGAGTCTCACCGATATCGGCGATGATAATCCCCGAGGCCTCAGGAGTCTCCAACGTGTGTAACGAGATCGGAAAGCCCAACTGGTTCGTGATGGTATGGACCGGAAGACCGTCGAAATACTCGTCCCATTTGGTCAGACGACTATAAAAAACGGCGGCGTCGGTAATCAACATCGCCTGGTAATGGTCGGGAGACGCCAGCACGGTCTTCCCCCCAAATCCGATCACCAGCTTGGGGCGATATTGCCGGAAGACCTTGGCCAGAGCCACTCGCGACTCGAAGTTGTCGAACAGCCGACGGTTCGGCAGGTTCAGGTTGACCCGGACCTGGACCCCGAGTACCTCACCCGCACGCCGGGCCTCTTCGAGCCGGACGTCGGGACCGGGCGAAAGTGGAGTTGGCTCGCCATCGGTCAGATCGACGATGCCGACCTTGTAACCTTGTCGAGACAGTTTCGCGAGCGTGCCTCCGCAAGCGATCTCGACGTCATCGGGGTGTGCCCCGACGGCAATCACGTCGAGTTCAAGATCGCCTACTTCCGCCATGCTTCGCAATCTCCCCAAACAATCGGAGGATCTGTCGAACCAGTACGATTATAATCGCCAAAAACGGGATGGGACAGTCGGCCCTGACGGAATCCGTCCCTGGAAACGGGATGCGCAGGAGCAATCGCTCGGAACGGACCTGGATTGACTCGCCGACCGGATCGAACTTTCAACATTCGCGAATCAAGGCCAAGCCCGACCCGGTCAATCGCTGACCTCGGCGGCTTTCGTCACGGCGAGCAGAAAGGTTGGGTTGACCGCCTCGAACCGGACCCGGTCCATCTGTTCGATCCCTCGGGCGATGGCGACGTTCCAGATCTGGACCTCGCCCGCCAGACTTTTCAAGGTTCGGTGCGCGGTGGCCAGGCCGTCGATGGTCGCCACGTTCACCGCGAGACGCCCTCCGGCCCCCAGCCGGGCGAAGGCCGCCTTGAGGACCGCGTCGACCTGCCGGCCGGTCCCGCCGACGAACACCGCGTCGGGATCGGGCAGACCGTCGAGAACTTCGGGAGCCCGACCCGCGATCGGCCGGACGTTGGGAACGCCAAAGGTCTCGGCGTTCGACTGGATCAAGGCCAGGTCGCCCGCCTCGGGCTCGATCGCGTAAACCATTCCCTGGCTAGCGAGTTGCGCCGCCTCGATCGCCACCGAACCCGAACCCGCGCCGATATCCCAGACTACGCTCGTCGGTCGAATATCGAGCTGAGCGAGCGCGATCGAGCGGACTTCCGCCTGGGTGATCAGCCCGCGCTTGGGCTGGCTCTGCGCGAAGACGTAATCGGGATTCCCGAACAGCCGATACCGACTCGCCCCCTTGACCCGGTCGGGCCGGTCGGGCTTCCGGATCAGGATCAGGACGTTGAGCGGGTCGAAATCGAGGCCCGCCAGGTCGGCGAGTTCCCCCTGGGTGACCCGTTCGTCGGGAGAGCCCAGATTTTCGCAGACATAAGCCTTGAAATAGTCGATCCCTCGGCCCAGAAGCTCGCGAAAGATCCAGCCCGGCGGGTGGTCGTCGCTCGAAAACAGTCCCACCTTCTCGGCGGTCCGGACCCGATCGACGATCGCCTCGAATGGACGCCCCGCCAGGCTGGTCAGGTACGCGTCCTCCCAGCTTTCCTTGACCCTCGCGAAAGCGAGCTGCATGCTGCTGACGTGCGGGATCACCTCGAACTGGTCCTTGCCCAGTCGATCACAAAGGTAGCGGGCCACCCCATAAAAGAGGGGGTCGCCACCGCTGACCAGCACGGGATTGCGGGCCCCGAGCGCTTCGCGAACCTGCCGGAGCGCCGCGGGCATCTCGGCTTCGAGCGTGACCTTGCGACCGGCGACTCCATCGAGGAGCCGGAGCGTCGACGCCGCGCCCAGGATCAGGTCGGCATCCTGCACGACCCGGCGGGCCGAATCGGTCAATCCGGCCACGCCATCGTCGCCGATCCCCACGATCACTAGTTTGCTGGTCGGTTCAGCCACGGTCACGCCTCGCTCGCTCGGTCGGTCAGTAGGAATCCGGAGCCAGGATTGTACCGAACCTGGTCCTTCGGCGTCACGCTCGGACCGATCCCGCCGGCTCGAAGAACTCGCCGACCAGCCGGGCCAGTTCGTCGGGATGCGTCCAGTGCGGCTGATGGCCGATGTTCTCCATCAGGAGCGATTGACCACGCGCCAGCCCGGTCACCAGTTCGTTGTGGTATTTCATCGGAACGATCCGGTCGGCCGTGCCGTGGATCACCCGGACCTCCTGGCCGATCTCCGGCAGGATCGGCCGAAGATCGAGTCGATCGAGCAGGTCGAGACGATGCGTGAGCCCGAGGATCGGTGTCCGACCATTCTCCTCGACGTAATAGCTCCAGCGGTCGGGGATTTCGACCGGAAAGGTCGACCGATTATTCCTCGATAGCCCCAGCTCATGAAACGGCAGTCGGGCCGTGGTCCCCTTGACCCGGCGACCCACCGCCAGCGCCAGTCGTTCGGGCGGTTGCAACCGCCGACGGGCGAACGCTCCTTGCAGGACAGCCTTCGCGAACCGCTCCGGAGCCCGATGGAGCGCTTTCAGGCTCAAAGTTGAACCGAATGAGAGCCCGAACAAGGCGGCGGACTTGACCTCAAGATGATCCAGTAAGCCAAGAACGTCGGTCACCAGGTCGTCGTGACTGATGGTCCGGAGATCCGCGCCATCGTCGAGATTCTCGCCCGGATAATCGATGATGAGCGTCCGAAACCGACCGGCCAGCGTCTTGAGCAGAGGCGCGTAGCCACGATAAGTCGAGGCCAGACCCGGCAAGAGAACCAGCGTCGGCCCTTCGCCGAGGGCTCGATAAGTCATCCGGAACCGCGGCCCGTGCCACGACTGCCGGCTGGCTCGCCGATCGTACTCAAGAACGTCCGCCCGGAACGAGTCGGTCGGGATCATGGGGAAGAAATCGCCTCGAACGAGATACTGGCGAACGAGACGCAGCACGACCGGCCGGGATTCACCGCCTGGTCGTAACTCAGAAGCTTGCCGCGAACCGGACCGATCGCGTGGAGCAATGTATAGGTTGCCGCCAACCCGCAGACCCTCCAGCGGTTCTGGATGACCGCCGCGTTCTCGAACCAGCCGGCGGGATCGTTCCGGGTTGCCAGGTGGATCATGGTGTGGTCAAAAGTTCTGATCTGATTGAGAGTTGCGTCATCAATCGGTCGAGGGTCGCCGAATTCGGGGCCGACGTGGCAGAGGTCGATCCCGCCGATGTACGCGACTTTCCGGCCCGACGTCACCTCGGCCTGTTTCAGGGCTTCGACCATCCGACGGACTTCGGGATCGTCGATCGGGTCGACCCGCTGGGCCATCAGGTCGTGAAACGAACCCACCAGGATCGGGACGATCGAGAAGTCGCGCCGGCCTCCGAGCAAGTATTGAAGAAAAACGGCCTGAAACTCGATCGAATGCTCGGTCCGGTGCGCCAGTTCGTCGTCAAACAGGTGGCTTCCCGCAATCTCGGCGATCGCGTCGACATACGAGGTATCGGTCGCCACCGTGCCGAGCGGCGTCTCGAAGTCCTTGCGAGTCAACGCGAACCGGTTGTGGCAATACTGGTGGGCGACCCCGAGAACCACGAAGGTATCGGCGTCCGACCGTTCGATCAGATCGCGATAGGCCCAGGTATAAACCGGGCCGCCTCGTCCGAAGTCGATATGAGGAGAGACAATAGCGCGGATCGGCGCGCCCGCGTCGTGCTGGGCGACGCCCCCCGACCCTTTGGGGTCATCAAAGTATCGGGCGAGTGACTCACGAAGCTGGGCCGGATCGCTGGGATAGGACCGGCCCGCCAGTGCCGCCGGTCGCGACTTCTGAAGCGCGTAACCGGTCATGAAATTGGCGATCGTCGGTCCTTCGAGGACCATGGCACGGTCGAGTTCCGCGACCAGGCGGTGCAGTTCGTCGAGCGGAAAATCCTGGCCCCATTCCTCGCGGATTCTTGCCTGGATCTGGTCGATCGTCTTCGAGCCGTCGAAGTGGCGAACAACCTGCTGGTAAAGCTCGATCGGGATCAGGACCTGACCATGGATCAGGCCAAGCGAGTCCTCGAAGGCGACACAGAGTCGCCCTCGATGTTCGACTCGGCTTCCCGAGAGCGGACGGAGCTTGGGACGATCGAGCGTCGTCATCCCTCGGATTTCCCGGCACGATGGCACATAAAGGAATGAAAAGTCGGACCTGGCCTCGGCCCGACTACCAGCTTCCTGTCATCCATCGTCCGAGTTCATTCCGTTCCCGTCAATCCTCTGCCGATCGTCGCGGACCTCTTGGGGTCGATGCGATCAGCGGCAGGCACCAATCCGGGGGAGCGGCATCGTGAGGGGGCTGCGGTTTCCGTCGCATGGAAAGTGCCTTTCGTTCTGGTCGGACAGGTTTTCGATGATCCACCCGCCCGAGAACAATGACCCTGGTGCCACCTAAGTGTATAGAACGCAAATGGCATTCCGATTGGTTTGGATTCTTGATTTTTTCCTCCTCGACGACATTA
>JAJYCH010000666.1 GCA_021778575.1 Planctomycetota bacterium | reverse complement strand
AGCAAGACCAGCGAAGAGATCATGGACATGCTCGGCCGCCTCAACGACGCCGGCAAGACCATCATCATGGTCACCCACGAAGAAGACATCGCCGAGTACGCCAAGCGGATCATCCGGATGCGCGACGGCCAGATCGTCCAGGACGGACCCAGCCCCCGAATGCTCAAGGCCCAGGAATCGGCCGTCGGCTCGGCTTGAAGTTGTCCGAATACCAGCAATCCGAGAACCGATCACAGTTTTTGTGATCGGTTATCAATCCTCCGTAAAATACTTCGATAAATCGCGCCGGAGAGTATGACGACCATGCGACGGATCTTGCGCAGCTTGATGCTCGGGATGAAGAGCCTGTTGCTCCACAAGCTCCGCTCGGGCTTGACGGTTCTTGGCATCGTCTTCGGCGTGGCGGCGGTGATCTCGATGCTGGCCGTCGGCGAAGGTTCCAGCCGCAAGGCTCAGCGCCAGTTCGCCGAGCTCGGTGCGACCAACATCATCTACCGGTCGGTCAAACCGTCGGACGACGCGTTATCGTCCGGCGGTGGCCGTCGTTCGGTTCTCAACTACGGGTTGAAATATGACGACTTCGACCGGCTCCTCGCGACCGTCCCCACCTTGAAGAAAGCACTGCCGATCCGCGAGATCCGCAAGCAGATTCGCTACCTCAGCCGGTCCCTCGATGGCCGGGTCGTCGGGACGACCCAGGATTATGCCGACTTCAACCGACTCGACATCGACAAGGGGCGGTTCCTGACCGCGTCGGATAACGCGCGGTACGAGAACTTCGCCGTTCTCGCCGCCGAGACGGCCAAAACCCTGTTCCCCTACGAAGATCCGATCGGCGAGTCGGTCAAACTGGGATCGGACTACTACACGGTCATCGGCGTGACCAAGGAACGCGCGCAATCGGCGGGGATCGGTGGCAGCCTGTCGGCTCAAGACTTCAACAAAGACGTTTATATTCCCTTGAATACCTGCAAGCTACGATTTGGCGAGCGGCTCGTCGACGCTCGGGCGGGATCGTTCTCGATCGAGGAGACCCAACTTTCGCAAATCACGCTTCAGGTCCATACGATCGAGCAGGTTCGCCCCTCGGCCCCGATCATCGAAGCGGCTGTCACCAGGTGGCACCCGAAAAAGGACGTCACGATGGTCGTCCCCTACGACCTGTTGATGCAGGCGCAGGCCACGGCCCGCCAGTTCAGCATCATTCTCGGAACGATCGCGTCGATCTCGTTGCTCGTCGGCGGGATCGGGATCATGAATATCATGCTCGCCACCGTGACCGAGCGAACCCGAGAGATCGGCATCCGCCGGGCTCTGGGAGCCAAGCAGCGCGATATCACGATCCAGTTCCTGATCGAAACGATCGTGCTCTCCGGGGTCGGCGGGGTTCTCGGAGTCTGCATCGGCATCGGTATTCCCGAGATCCTGCGGTACTTCGCAACCGATCAGGAGCCGGTGGTCACGGGCAAATCCGTCTTGATGGCGTTCGGCATCTCGGTCGGAATCGGGATCTTGTTCGGTCTCTATCCGGCGCAGCGCGCCGCGAAGATGGACCCGATCGAGGCCCTCCGTCACGAGTGACATTGGCCGCGCCTCCAGCCGCCGGATCGAGGCTTGCTCGTGACCCGATTCCTCCCCTTGATCGGCGTTCGTCTTGGGCTTGCGTCGGAGGGCCGGGAAAGCTAGGCTGGAGAACGACGTGGACCGCGACCTCGGGGAGAGAGACCCGAGGTCGCGGTGTTTGCGTACTCAGGGCTCGACAAGGATCATGTCCCTGTCCATTTCTCTCTGAACGGCCTCTCGTCCCGGCACGGCCCGCTCCGTGTCCTCGCTTGTCCGACTTTGTGGAGCAGCAAGGGATGTCCGTAGACCGAATCCCGATGTCGAAGTCCGGCTATGAAAAGAAAATGGCCGAACTCGACCAGATGAAGAATGTCGACATGCCGAGGATCGCCGAGCAGATCGCCGAGGCTCGGGCCTTCGGTGACCTCTCCGAAAACGCCGAGTATGACGCGGCCCGCGAAGCTCAAGGGATGCTTCAGGCCAAGATCGACCATCTTCAGGAGATGCTCGCCCGGGCCTTGATCGTGGATAAGTCGACGCTGCCGACCGACCGGATCGTCTTCGGTTCGAAGGTCAAGGTGCTCGACCTCGACCTCAACGACGAGGAAGACTTTATCCTGGTTGGCCCCGGCGAGGAAGATTACGATCAGAACAAGATTCTTTCAACCAGCCCCATCGGCCAGGCCCTTCTCGGCAAGAAGATCGGTGACGTCGTCGAGGTTCCGATCCCCAAGGGTTCGCTCAAGCTCCGGGTCATCGCGCTCAGCTTCGAGGATTGACCACGACCCTGGCTCAACCACTCAGCCAACCGTCCCAGGCCGCGGGTATCGGGGCTTCGAGGAAGATCGGCTGCTGGAGGACCGGGTGTTGAATCGTGAGCGACCGCGCATGAAGCGCGATCCCTGACGGAAACGGCTCGGTCGATCCATACGTTCTGTCGCCGACGATCGGGCCGAGGTGGCTGGTCGTCTGGGCGCGGAGCTGGTGGGTCCGGCCTGTCTCCGGTCGGAGCCTTAACCAGGTGAACCCCTCGCGAACCGTTCGGCCGTGGCCAACCTCGAACCGGGTCGAGGCGCGGACCGATTTCGGACGATCCGGCTCCACGAGGCGAGCCACTCCGTTCTGATCGGGCGGAGCGAGCCAGTCGACCCAGTGGCCCGTCGGGGGAGAATCGGGTCCGGTCGCCCCGATGATCGCCCAGTATTCTTTACGGGTCTCGCGTCGGGCGAATTGCTCGGCCCAGCGCCGTGCGGATTTCGGCGTCTTGGCCCAGAGCAGAACACCGGAAACAGGACGGTCGAGCCGATGGACCGTCCCGAGATAGACCGACGAGGGGTCGTCGGGACGGAGGTATCGGCGGACCAGAGTTTCGACGGTGAGCTCGCCACCGGCCAGCCCTTGCGTGAGCCAGCCGGTCGGCTTGTTCACTGCCAGACCGTGCGGATCTTCCCAGAGCACGGTGAGCGAGTCCGTCATGACAAAGCCACCAGACGACGAATCACATCGGGCTCGGCAGAGCGTTGGGGGTCCCCATCTGGCCCGGCGTGTCTGAAGGCGGCTGAATGATCGGATTCGCCGGAGCCGCGGATTCACGCGATGGCGTGACGTTGAGGTCGGGTAAGGTCGAAGTCGATGGAGCCGCGCTGGGGTTCTCGCTCGGCATTCCCAGCGGGGGCAGGTTGATATCGGGAGTGCCTGGTGGGGGCGTCCCGGTCAAAGGGATGGAAGAGGGCGGGTTGGTGGAAGCTCGAACGGCCGAAGGATCGTTCAGGTTGGTGGGAGCCGCAGGCCGTCCCGCCGAACCTGGCGGTCCATAAGCCCCTTCAGGACCTCCAAAAGCCATGCCGTCGGACCGGGCTCCCGGCGTGCTGATCCCCGCGGCCAGATTGGAGCCGCCCAGATTACTCGGCATGGTCGGCGCCGAACCCTGGACCATCGCCGGATGCCCTTCGGAACTGAACTGG
>JAJYCH010000665.1 GCA_021778575.1 Planctomycetota bacterium | reverse complement strand
GGGAAGCCGGGCGATCATCTGGAAGATCCGCCGCTGTTCGCGGATCGGAATGGCCGGAGACCCCAGCAGGTTCTGTCCCCCCGGAACGTTCCGGTGGACCCCGGCCTGGGCTCCGATCATCACCTTGTCGCCGATCTCGGTGTGGTCCTTGATGCCGGCCTGACCGGCCATCACCACGTAGTCACCGGTCTTGCAGCTACCGGCGATTCCGACTTGCCCGCACAGAATATTGTGTCGGCCGATCTGGTTGTTATGGCCGATCATCACGAGGTTATCGATCTTGGTCCCCTCGCCGATCCGGGTGACCTCGAACGTCGCGCGATCGATCGTGCAGTTCGAGCCGATCTCGACGTCGTCGCCGATCTGCACCGCGCCGGTGTGCGGGACCTTGAGATGTTTGCCATCGACGGTGTGATATTTGAAGCCGTCGCCGCCGATGACGGTGCCGGAATGGATCTCGACATGATCACCCAGCGTGACGTCGGCGTAGAGCACGGCGTTGGGGTGGATGATACATCCCTTGCCGAGTTTGCAACGCTCGCCGATCACCGCGCCCGGGTGCAAGGTCGTCCCCTCGCCGATCTCGGAGTCCTCGCCAATCGCGACGAACGCGTGAACCGCGACGTCCTCGCCGAGAACCACCGAATCGGCCACCGCCGCCATCTTGTGGACGCCGGTCCAGCGCGGTTTTCCGGTGCCGAACAGGTGAGTCCGGACCGCCAGAAACGCGCTGATCGGGTCGGCGACCTCGATCACCGGCATCTCGGTCTTCGCGGTGGTCTTGAAATGCGGGCCGACGATCGCCGCCGACGCGGGCGATGTCTTCAGGAGCTTGGCGTACCTCTCGCTCTCGATGAACGTGATATCGCCCGGTCCCGCCTCGCCCACCGGGCGCGCGGAGTTGATTGGGACCGTCCCGTCCCCTTCCAGCTTGCCCTGAACGAGGGCCGCGAGTTGTTCCACTGTGGCAGCCACGAGCCTCTTCCCTTCTTCCCTGAAAGGAACTGACGAGAGCCGGTAGGAACCGTTTTCTCCATCGAGAGGAGAGTGTCCGGCGGCCGACCCAGGCGGTGTCAGGATGACGGAATCTAAACCAGTCGCGAGAAATCGACAACCCGAACTTGGCCGACTCCGAGAAACCGAGAAATCGAACCAATTTTCGCAAGTACCCGGTTATTTCGCCGCCCACTTTCGGAAACTAACGAACGAGGCTTCGCTTCACTCCTTCAGGTTCGAGGACCATCGCCATGACCGCACTCGCTGCCCATCCCGCGCCACCGAAAGCCACCGAATCACCCAAGAGCTTTCATCACCAGGAGAACTCCCGGAACCCGGTGAAACCGGTGAGCCCGACCCCGCTGAATGAAGCCGCCGAGACCGAGGAGCGATTCCTCGGCTTCTGCGCCGACCTCAGGCCGACCGGAGCCCTTGAGGAAACTCTCGTCCGTCGGGCGGCGGTCCTGGCGGTCCGGCTCGAACGCTCCGTCGCCCATGAGCAGGCCGGAACCGCGCAGCGGATTCGCCAGGCCGAGACCGATTTCGTCGGACCCGAAGGGCTCGACGCCGCGTCGATCGACCGACTGAAGGCCGAGGCCCGGGCGCTGGCCGGCTTCGACGCCTCCCGCGAAGGGACGCTCGCCCGCCGCCACGAAGCCGCCACCGAACGCGGTTTCTACAAAGCCCTCAAGGAGTTGCGCCTGGTTCAGAAACAAGCTCGGACTCAGGAAGGAGTGGAGTCGAACGAATCGTTCGAACAGGAATTGGGTTCGTTTTTCCAGAGGAATCGCGAAGGGGACGAGCGGGAAGCCAGGTACCTCGACCCTCACGAACGCACTCCGGTTCAGGCACCACACTCTCCCGGACAGTCCCCCATCGCGGCGTCATCCGACCATTTCGACCTCCCGATCACCATCGGCCGACGCTGCTGAGAGCCGACGTTAATCAATGACCATCCGGAATCAAGTCCAGGCCAACTGGCGATCGACCCATTACGCGCTCGGAGGAGAATTCGGACGCCTGGAATTTCCTCAATCGCAGTGACCGCGATTGGCTCGAACAACGTGCTCCGGTCCGATAGAATGCTCGACGGAGAACAGCCGTCGTCGTGAACCCGGGAGAGGTCCTTGAAAACGATCCGAAAACTGAGCTTCGTGGTCATGGTGACCTTCGGCCTGGGCGGAGTGGGCCGTTGCGCTGATGACCCCCTACCGAAGGGTTACGTTTGCGTCAGGGCCGAGCAACCGATCGTCATGGATGGCAAGCTCGACGACAAGGCGTGGCTCGACGCTCCCTGGACCGACGATTTCGTCGATATTCTGGGAGGCAGGAAACCACCGCCCCGGTTCCGGACCCGCGCGAAGATGCTCTGGGACGATACCTATTTTTACGTCGCCGCCGAGCTAGCCGAACCTCACGTCTGGGGCACGCTGACAAAGCACGACTCGGTCATTTTCCAGGACAACGACTTCGAGGTCTTCATCGACCCTGACGGCGACAACCACGAATATTATGAGATCGAGATCAACGCATTGAACACCGAGTGGGATCTCCTGCTCGAAAAACCGTATCGCGACGGCGGACCGGCCGTCGACGCCTGGGAGATCCCCGGCCTCAAGACCGCCACGCATGTCAACGGTCGGATCAACGATCCCAACGGCGAAGATGAATCGTGGACCGTCGAACTCGCCATTCCCTGGGCCGCGCTGAAGCCCCGAGCGAATCGACCCGCCCCACCTCGTGCCGGAGACCAGTGGCGAGTCAATTTCTCACGAGTCGAGTGGGAACAAACCCATGATGACAAGAAATACACAAAGACACCCAAATCCACCCGAGATGAAGACAACTGGGTCTGGTCACCCCAGGGCGTTATTGACATGCATCGGCCAGCCACCTGGGGATTCGTGCAGTTTTCGACGAACCGGCCCGGCCAGGATCGGTACATTCCCGATCCGGCGAACCCAATCAAAACCCAGCTAATGAAAATTTATGAACTACAACGACTCTATCATGAAAAGAATCGTGTCTGGGCGCTGTCCCTGGAACAACTCGGACTGAAAGCGGAGCCGGCGCTACCCAATGCCGAGTTACCCACCTTGCGGTCGACCAGCAGCGGATACGAGGTCGAAATCCGCCAGAACCCTGGCCCTGACAATCCCCGACAGACCTGGACCATCCGGCAAGATTCTCGACTGACCCGAAACTGAACCGACGCGGTCGCTGTGTGTACCCACCGATGCCATGAATCAAGGCAGAAACCGAACCGACGAAATGAAGAGCAGCGATCGCTCGGAATCGACGCGCCACCGGCAACCGGCTTCCAGGAAAGCCTGGAATGACAGGGGTGATGTTCCAGGAAGCCTTCTCATGGTGCTTGTTTCAGGGCCGGTTGGAGATCAATGACCGAGCAGTTCGATGAATTTGAGCGTCAGGATCACCGAGACAACGACTGCCGAGCCGACGACCGCGACAAGAACGCCGCCGGCGGCGATCTCTCGGGCGACCTTCAGACGTGGTTCCTCGGGGTTACCGATCGC
>JAJYCH010000664.1 GCA_021778575.1 Planctomycetota bacterium | reverse complement strand
AAATGTCGCCTATGTCTCTCTCCCAACCTGCCAGAGACCCGCTTGTTACCTGGATTCGTTCAAGACTTCCTTGCCCAGCTTTGACCCATTTTTTCTCCCCGATTCGCATGAGGTTTGTTCGATGAGTCGAAAATCCGGAATCGCCGGCCCGGGCCGGTGGTCCTTCCTGGCGTTGTCGATGGTCTCGTTGACCCTGGCCGCGCTGGTCCTGCCCTCGGCCGCGCAGGAGCCGAAACAAAACGAAGCCAAAAAGGCCGAGCCGAAAAAGACCAGGAAGGCCGAGCGCAAGCAGGGACTTCAGCGCCACGAAGTGATGGACTACGGCCAGTTCCTCACGGCCTCGATCAAGGCCCCCGCCCCGTCGAACAACAACGCCAACAAGGGAATCGCGGTCAAGCTCGGCTCGGAGACCCATCCCGCCGCGATCTGCTTCGATACCGACCTGCTCCGCGTCTCCGCCGGCTGGAAGGGCGGCTTCCTGAAGCTCAAGGGCACTCCGTTCGACGGCAGCCACGGCTCGTGGCCCGAGGTCAACGGCACCGAGATCTTCGGCACCAAACCCGGCCCCGGCTGGGCCAACAAGGACGGCGACTTCAAGGACCCTCGCCCCGAACCGTTCGGCCCCCTGCCCGCAAGCTGGGCCAAGTACAAGGGGATGTACCAGGACGGTGATAAGGTCGTGTTCTCGTACACGGTCGGCGATGTCTCGGTTCTCGAGATGCCCGGGATTGTCGAAGAGGACACCGATTTTCCGGCCATCACCCGGACGTTCAACGTCGGCCCGACCTCGAAGCCGCTAACCCTGGTGGTCTGCGACCTGGGGGTGGCTCCGGTCTCCCCGGCCATCCAGACCGCTGACGTCAAAACCGACATCGCGCTCGCCACTCGGGCCACTCGGGTCGACGGCAAGGACGTCGAATTGTCTCTCGGGATTTCCCCCACTCTTCCGGGGTTGGCCATCGGCATTGCCCCGGCCATCCCGGGGGCGGTGTGGAAGATCGTCGACGGTTCGCGATGCCTGCTCGTCGTCCCGCCATCGACGACCCCGACCGCGTTCCGACTGCTGGTCTCCGGACAGGTGAACACGCTCGCCATGTCCTTGGCAAAACCGCAAGGCTCTCTCGACCTCACCCCCCACCTCAAAGGCGGTCCCGCCCACTGGACCCAGACCGTTGAGACCAAGGGCACCCTCGGCACCGGCGATGGCCCTTATGTTGTTGATACGATCACGGCTCCCGATGAGAACCCGTACAAGTCGTGGATTCGCTTCGGTGGGATGGACTTCTTCGCCGATGGCAAATCCGCCGCGCTCAGCACCTGGAGCGGCGACGTCTGGACCGTCACCGGGATCGACGACAAGCTCGAAAAGCTGACCTGGAAGCGGATCGCCACCGGGCTGTTTCAGCCGCTCGGGTTGAGGATTGTCGATAACAAGATTTATGTGCTGGGTCGCGACGGGATCACCCGTCTCAACGACCTCAACGGCGACGGTGAGACCGACTTCTACGAAGCCTTCAACCACGACATGGCCGTGACCACCGGCTTCCACGAGTTCGCCTTCGACCTCCAGACAGACCCGGAAGGAAATTTTTACTTCTCAAAGGCCGGCCCCGTGAAGTCGGGCGGTCGAGGCTTCGACACTGTCGCGGCCAACAGCGGAACGCTGATGAAGGTCTACAAGGACGGCAAGACGCTGGTCAACTACGCGACCGGTCTCCGGGCTCCCAACGGGATCGGCGTCGGCCCTGATGGTCAGGTCACCAGCGGCGACAACGAAGGCACCTGGATGCCCAAGTGCCGGCTCAACTGGATCAAGCAAGGCGGCTTCTACGGGGTCGTCGACCTCTCGCACCGCGACGAGATGCCGACCATGTACGACGAGCCAATCTGCTGGTTCCCGAAGGACGTCGATAACTCGGGCGGCGGCCAGGCCTGGGTCACCTCAAACAAATGGGGACCGTTCGCCGGTCGGTTGCTGCACACCTCGTACGGGACCTGCACGCTCTTTCTCGCGCTGGTTGACCAGCAAGGCGACCATATTCAGGGCGGAGTCGTGAAGTTCCCGGTCAACTTCCTGAGCGGGATCATGCGGCCGAGGTTCAACGCGGTTGACGGCCAGCTTTACGTCGCCGGGCTCCGAGGCTGGCAGTCGAGTGCCGCGCAGGATGCTTGCTTCCAGCGGGTTCGCTACACCGGCAAGCCGGCGAACATGGTCACGGGCTTGAAGGTGACCAAGACCGGGCTCGACCTGACCTTCACCGATCCCCTCGAACCCGAGGACGCCGCCGATCCCGATAGCTTCGAGATCGAGCAGTGGAACTACCTCTGGTGCAGCGAGTACGGTTCGGAAGACTACTCGGCCAAGACTCCCGACTTCCAGGCGAAGGTCGTCGAACTGAACAAGCTTCGTCTCGACCGGAGCAAGAACCAGGAGGCGATCGAGACCTTGACCAAGTCGCTGAGCAAGGGGCACGACGAGGTCAAGGTCGAGTCGGCCAAGCTCTCCGCCGACGGCAAGACGGTCTCGCTGGAAATCAAGGACCTCAAGCCGGTCATGCAGATGCGAATTCGCGGCAAGCTGAAGTCGGCCGACGGCAAGCGAATCTCGCTCGAAATCTACAACACCATCAACTATGTGCCTTGATTGATGAAGAGGGGGTCAAGATCCTTTTTCGAGATGGACCTTGACCCCTTTGGGTGACTCAAAACCGGGCGAGGCTTGCGTGAGGGATTTCGATCCCACTTTCAGAATCGCCCGGACCCAGTCTGCCCCTCGGGCCAGGGGAATGGCCAGGACGACCGAGCCGATCAGGATCACCGCGATGTTGGCGGGAAACGGCAGTCGAGCGACGATCGGGCTGTCGCGAACCGCGTAATGCACCAGGTAGATTTCCAGGGTCAAGCCGCCGACCAATCCCAGGGTCCAGCGCAGCCAGCGCTGGCGGTCGACGAACCGGGCAAGCCCCTCGGCCTGGAAAACCTGGACCCAGCAGAAGATCAGCGGAAAGACCATCAGGTGAAGGACCGGATACCATTCGGCGAACGACGGCCGAGAGGTCGCCAGCTTCACCGCGCCGTAAGCGAGTCCGGTGATCAGGAACAGACCGATCAGTCGAGGCGTGACCGCTCGAACCGGCACGTCGCGCCAGGCGACCCAGGCTCCAAAGAGCATCATCTGAAAATAATAGAGCCAGTGGAACGGATGAAACAGGGCGGCCCGCTCGCCGAACGCCGGAACCAGCAGCATCACGACCAGCGATAGACCAAGAATCACGCCATTGCCGCGCCGGCCGCCGAGCCGCTGGACCAGGAAAAACGGCACATAGAGCGCCAGGATCTGCTCGACGAACGTGAAGCCCGGCGGAGCCAGAAAATTGCGGAGATAGTCGAACGGTCCCCACGATCGCCAGCCCTGATGAGGCAGGTAGTCGAGAACCAGGATCGCCAGGACGACCGACGGCACGATCCGCGAGAGCCGTCGCCCATACCAGTCGGGAAATCCCCGGCGCGAGTTGCGCTCGCTGGCCACCAACCCCA
>JAJYCH010000663.1 GCA_021778575.1 Planctomycetota bacterium | reverse complement strand
TAAAGTTCTGTGATCGCCTTGCGGTATTCAACCGGGTCCATTGGTTTAAGAACCGCGAGAACCTTCGCCAGCTCCGGGGCATTCTCCAGGACGAACGCGAGGGCCTCGGCCTCGTTCTCGGGAGTGATCGTCGTAGTCGAGGAGGGGACCGATTTCTTCAGAACGCTTTTCGAGCGGGCTGGATCGGCCGATTTGTTGTCAACCGACTGGCCGAAACCAGACGAAACCCAGACGAAACCGACGCAGACGATCAACGCGTAGTGTGTGAATTTCATGGCGATCAATTTTCCTCCGGTGCCGGTTCGCTCCGGGGGACCGAAGCCGCCGAGAGTAACCAGGAAGGAAGCGGACGCTCGATTGCGTTCTCGACCCCTGAATCGGCATCCAGCCCCAGGGATGAGTCGACGGGCATCGGACCCGCCACCACCGCTTTCCAGTCCGCGTCGATCCCGTCGCGAATTCCCGACCAGCGGAGGGCGACCTCGGACGGGTCGGGCTTGCCGATCTCGGACGAACGGGGGGCGAAAATCAACCCCGCGCCAACCACGACGGCGGCGGCCAGCGAGACCGCCCAGACCAGCGAGCGAACCCGTTGGCTTCGTTTTGGTTTCTGGAGGATCAAGGCGGCTTCCGCGCCCAGAACTCCGACCGCCTCGACCAGTTCGACCGCCAAGGCAACGGCTTCGCGGGCGGTCTGATCGGTCTGGAGGATCTGTTCGAATGCCGAGGCTTCGTCGGCGGAGCATTCGCCGGCGACGTAGAGAAACGCTCGCCAGTGGAGGTCGGATTCCGGTTCGACGAACATCGGCTCAGCCTCCGGGACTCAGGAAAGTTCGCATCTTCTCCAACCCCCGCCTCATTCGCGTCAAAACCGTTCCGAGTGGTAGTCCCAGCTCTCCGGCGATCTCGGCGAAGGTCTTGTCTTCGTACATCCGGGCCAGGATCACTGTCCGTTGTTCGTCGGAAACCTGGTCGAGCGCCTTGCGGACCGCCTCGACCGTCTCCCCTTGAAGCAAGCGATCTCCGGGAGAGATCGCGGGTCGTGGCTGCCGACCAGCCAGCCGTTGGAGCGACCGGTCGTGAACGCTTGCGCGGCGACGGACGGCGAGAGCTTCATGGAGAGCCACCTGGAACAACCAGCCCCGAGCGGTTTCCGGGCGGGGCTGATGCCCCTGTTCGATCACCTTGACAAAGGTCGCCTGCATGACGTCGTCGGTCAGTTCAGGGTCGCGAACCACACCGAGGACAAAACGGCGGAGTTCCGGGGCGATGTCGGCGTAGAGCCGGGCCAGCGGCCCCGGGCGATCCGCCACCGGCTCGCCTTTCACTGCGGCCGATCTCGCCATCGCCTCTCCGTCGGTCATCAGCGGGCTACCTCCCAGGCCTCACCGATATACGATGCACGAGCCCGGCCGATTATTTCGAGCAAACTTCCGGGTCGCGACGAAATTTTTCGGGGTCGAGGAAAACGTGGTTGACTTGCATTGCGGAATCGAGCGACTATACTTTGGAGTTTGACCGATTCTCGTGAAGAGTCGCGCTGCGCGACGTCTGACCCGATCGGTCTCGTTCGTCTTCACGGAGGCTTGCCGACCATGCGACGTGTCTTGCTCGGTCTGGTGGTGGCCCTGGGCATCTCGGCGTTCGGGACGGAAGCCCGCGCCCAACTTTTCGGCGGATCGTCCGACCCCGCCCTGTTGTACTACGGACTCTACTTGCCCCGGCAACAAGCTCAAGCCATGTCTCCTGGCCCGGAAGCGACCTTGAACGCGGTTTCGGCAAACCGTCAGCAGTTCGCCGCGACGAACCGCAACGGGATGTTCGATCCCAGCGGCTCCGGCCTCGATTCCGACCTGGGTTTCGAGTTCGGCTCGAATAATATCCGTCGGCCGCGAAAGATGGGGCTCAATACCGGTAAATTTGGGGTCCACGGTGGAAACCTCAACGGACTCGGCCCGCAAGGCTATTACAACAGCGCGACGTTGAACACCTTTTATCGCGACCTCCGTTCCGGTCGCGGCAAGAACGCCAACGTCAGCGTGACGACTTCGAGACGTGGAATGTCGATGGGTTATGGTGGTGTTGGTGGCCTGCCTGGTCCTCGCTAATCGACGACCGGACGGTACTCGCACCGCGATCGCGGGTTGAATGGATCGGCGTGCGGAATCCGGGCGAGCCGTCGGCTTACTCGGATCTTTTGCCGGAAGTGGTTTGGGTTTCAGGGCCGTCGCAGCCGTGATTCCGGCTCGGCCCCTGGAGAATTTCGGTCATGGTCCCTGATCAACAACGGCTTTCGATCGACGAACGTTCGAACCTCGTCGCTTATCTCGATGGCGAGCTGAACGACGCCGAATCGCGCCGGATCGCCACCAAGTTGACTCAGAGTCTGACGGCTCGTCGCGAGGTCGAAGCACTTCAGAAGACCTGGGATCTGCTCGACCTCTTGCCCAAGCCCAAGGCTTCGGAAGATTTCACGGCCCGGACCATGACGGTCGCGACCCAGCAACCCGACAACCTGGTCGGGACGATGGCGACTGACATCGTCCGGCGGATCGGGGTGGTTCTGACCTGTCTCGCGCTGGCGGCGGTGCTGTTCGGGGTCGGCTACTTTTTCGTGCTCCGGCTCCTGCCGAATCCGACGGCTCGACTGGCTCGCGATCTGCCGATCGCCGAATCGCTTGATGAGTATCGCGACGTGGGAACCTTCCGGTTCCTGGAACTTCTCGACCAGGCCTCTGAGTTCAATTGATCCGGACCCGAGGGGATCGAGGGGGCATCATGAGTCGACCAGCACCGCGCTTTTTCGTGCCGATTTTGCTGGTCCTGGCCGCTCTGGCCGCCTCTCCCGCCTCGCTGACCGACGAGACCGAGAATTATCGCCAGCTTCAGGCCATGCCTCGCGAGCGACGGGCCGCCTTGCTCGAAGATCTCGAACGGTTCGATAAGCTCGATCCCGCCGAACAATCGCGCGTGCGCAACCTCAATTCGGAGATCGCCGGCAAGGACCCGATCGACCAGATTCGCTATCGGTCGTTGATGCGTCGCTACCGGCTCTGGGTGAACAGCCTCAGCGACGAACAGCAAGAAGCGCTCCGTGCGGCTGATGATCCCGAGGCCCGCTTCAATCTCGCCCTCAAGTATCGCAAGGAACAGCAGTCGAACTCCGGGCCGCTCCGGCTTTTCGGGATCAGGACGGGTTACTACAACCTGATGGGGCCATTCGAAGCGGCTGATTTACTCCGGATCTGGCAGAAGATGTCCTCGGCTGATCACTACAAAATCGAACATGGCGAAGGCAAGGGCCGGATTGTCGATCAGATTCGCGAATACGGCAGGACGCATGCCGCGCGGTCAAATCCGTTTCCCCCCGATCAGGAAAAGAAATACGACGAGCTGCTCCGGGCCAACGACGAGTTCAACAAGGAACTGCACTTCAACGCCGATGGGACCGAAATTTTCGCGAAGAGAGCCGAGCAGAACCGGCCCAGGGGCGACCATACCACGGCCCGTCACCGGCTTCGCTTCACCGAATTCCTC
>JAJYCH010000662.1 GCA_021778575.1 Planctomycetota bacterium | reverse complement strand
CGTTTGACAGCCGCACGAAAAGAGGGCGGCGGCGGTGAGAATCAGGCCGAGCTTGCGGCCGTCGATCCATGAGCGATCCATGCCAAACTCCTGCCCGGCAAGCCTTTGCCGGCACAACCGCCGGCGGCTTGCCGGCCATTTGATCCGCGAACGGGTTCGGATCGTCGCGGGCTCGGGGCAACAGGCCCGCGACCGCATCAGTGGACGGCCGACCGGAGTGGTCGAAACTCTCATACCGTTATTGCTATCGGTCAAAAGACGTCGCTTGCTCTAGCGAAATGAAGCCATCCGCGGGATCAGTTCCCATTGTTCTGGAAACGGGTGCCACGCTGGTTGTAATAGCCGGTGACTCCGGCTCGACCTCCCGACCGACTGTTGTTGAAATACGAAGATGCAGCTCCGCCCGGAACCGACGCCGAACTCGGCATGTAAGCCGCCTTGTTCCGCGACTTCGTCGGAGCGGGATTACTCAAACGACCGGAGCCGATCCCACCACGAGCCGCCTGCGCTGTATACATGTATAACAGTGCATTCCCGGCGCTCAGATGCTGCGGCGCTCCTGGGTTCAGGAGCGGATTCATGTACGGGTTGTAATACGGATTCATCATCATCGCGGCATTCGGAGCCGAGTTCGACGACGAGGGCGGCGGAGCCAACTGGGCGTGGGCAGCCCCGGCAAAACCCAGAACGAAAACCGAAACGACCAGACCGATTCCCGATGGAGTCGCCTTGAGCATCCTGTCCTCCAGAGCTGAAATCGAGTCGCGTCTTACTGCTATTGACAATCGACCTGATCGAACCCGGGCGATCAGTCTTTCATTCGCGGACGAGAACCGGATCGTCCAGATTGCCCCCTGTTTGCCCCAAATTCCTTGTATTCCTCAAAATGTCCCAGCTCCCCCACTTTGCTGAATCACGCAGATTGTCTGAAGCCCCAGGCTTGATCGACCCGATCGAACGAGCAATGGATCAACCGCTCGGGTCCGTCGTCGACCGAAGATCGAGGCGACCCCGTCTCCCCGACATATCGCGAGGCTCTGAGGATGTTGAAAACGACACGGAGGCGTCTGGGATCGCTCGCCTTGCCGGCGATCGGTCTGGTCTTCCTGGTTCCGGCTCTGGCGGAAGCGCAGCTTTTCCCGAACCGGACCATCCGCCGCGAAAAACCAGACTGCGCGACCGAACCACCGTTCTACAAGCAGGTCCGACGCGACTATTTTGGTTACTATCCCACGTGCTGGTCGCGATTCCCCGCCGGCTGGGGATGCCCTTGCCCCGATCTCGAGTTGCAAAGCGCCCGGGCGGAATTCGATAAATTCAATCCCAAGGATGGCACCCGCAAGCCGCAAAATAGTAGCAGTTCCGAGGGAACCGAGGCACGCGACCGGCCTGATGTGTTTACCGAACCCGATCCCAAGCCTGATGCGAAACCCGAATCCGGTGAAATGGGAATTCCGCCATTGCCCAAGGACGGCGCGACCCCATTCAACCTGGATGGGCCGGCAAAGCCCCCCGCCGTCAACCCGCCCGGAGGAGCCAATCCTCCTGGAAACTCCGGTGCGAGCCTGGCTCCGACCGCGCCGTCGTCGCTCCTGGACATGCCGGCTCTGCCGTCAACCTCGCCGACTTCGAGCCTGGAACCCGAAGTTCGTCCAGGCTCGATCGCCCTCTATCCCAAAGATGTGACGTTGACCTCGAATACTCCGTCCGATCGGCCCGAACTCGGCCCGCTGCCAACGGCCCCGACCCCCGAGCCGTACACGCCGGGAACCGGTGTCGGCTTCATCGCGGCCTCGACGCCCACCTCGACCGGTGCCGAGTCGATGGGAACGCCGATCCCGGCGCAAGCTCCGAAGCGCCGGAGCCTGCTCGGACAGCTTTTCGGTCGGTCGAACTCCACGACCCAGAAGCGCTGAGCGAATCGAACGAAGACCGACTGACGCGACGCCTCAAGAAGTCGACCCGACGCCGGGCGACTTTTTGAGGCGTCGTCACGCGCCGATCGACTACAATTGAGTCTCCATCATGAGCCGAAAGAGTCGAGGAGCCGTCCGGGATGTTCGCATTCGTGCTTGTTCTGGTTGCTATCAGTGGCGGTTCGTGGACCGTCGAGCCGGACGTCGAGGTCCGCGTTGGACTGAGCGGCTCGGCGGAAGTCGATCTCGCCGAGGTCGTCGATCGCCTCGCCCGCGCGAGCGGTCTGACCGTCGAGATTCCTCCGGGAAAAGTGAATCTGCCGCTCGAAGGTCGATCGGCGAACCTGACACGGACCATGCTGAGCGAGACGCTTGGTCCCGACGCGACGCTCGAAGTGGGGCCTCGCGAGTTGATCATCCGCCTGGCCCCTCGCCTGCTCGACGCCGACCATCGGGCCGACTGGGAACAGCGCATCCGGAACCTGTCGCGTCGGGCTTCGAAGGAGGTCGAACGCCGGTCGCGCTATGGCTTCCACGCGCTGGCTTCGTTTCGTCCCAACGACCCCAGACGTCCGACGGTCTGCCTGATCCATGGCCTGAATTCCACGTCGAGCGTTTTCAAGCACATGGTCGAGCCGCTCGAAACAGCCGGTTACGGGATCGTGGTCTACGACTTCCCCTATAACCGCGACCTCGACGAGACCTCGGCCGCGTTCGCGCGCGACTGGGCCGAGTTCCGCCGGAAGTGGTCCGAGACCCGTCCCTGGTCGGTCGTCGCGCATTCGATGGGCTCGCTCTTGGCCCGGTACTATGTCGAGGACGAGCACGGTCGATTCGCCGCCGATATCACCTCGCTGATCCTGATCGCCCCGCCCAACCAGGGTTCGGGCCTGTCGCGGGCGCAAACCGTCCTTCAGACGGTCCAGAGCGTCCAGGCCCTGAACGGTTCAAAACGGACCGACCCGCTGGCGCTCCTGGGGGATGGTCTGGGGCTGGCGGCCGACGACATGACTCCCGGAAGTGCTTACCTGAACACTCTAAATTCGCATCCCAGGCGCAACGGCGTTCGCTATCACATTCTCGCGGGGGACGTCGGCTATCTGAGCGTGGAAACTCGTCGCCAGATCGATGCGAGGTCGAGTGGTAAGGGGCTGCTCGGCGGAATTGGCCGGATCGTCGCCTCGGGCGTTTCGAGCCAGCTCGATGAGATCACGGACGGTTTAGGGGACGGCTGCGTCGCGGTGGCGAGTACCCGGCTTGGTGGGGTCGATGCCCCTCTGGTCCTGCACGCGAACCACCTCGAACTGATCCGGGCCCCCCTGCTCTTTCCCGAGCCTGGTCCGGTGGTGACGATGCCCGAGATCCTCAAGTGGTTGAGCGCGGACCGCGCGATCGATCCTCCGAGTCGGTAGGGTCTTGGGATTAGCGAGGAGTTCCGTTAATCTGGTCGCTCGACGGCGCGGATCGATCCTCTCCCACCCATTCGGTCCTCCAACGCGCCCGCTCGGAATCCGGACCAACCACGGCAACGCCCCAGCGAGAGGATCAGTCCCCATGTCGAGCCTGACCGAATTCGAGGCCCCCGCAGCAAAGACGGACGGACAACCTCGGGGACTGTACGTCCT
>JAJYCH010000661.1 GCA_021778575.1 Planctomycetota bacterium | reverse complement strand
CCTTCGGTCGTTTTCGGGCCGGTGGATTTAGCGGCGTTGGCTTTGTTCGCGTTGATCTGTGCTTCGGAGGCGGGCATGATCGGGCCTTTCGTGGTTCGTCGTGATCAAGACTGGCACCGGTCTTGATATTCCGAACCACGAGGCCGAAATTAGTCGGGTTTTTCGCAATTTTTTCCGATTTGTCGGTGCTGGAAAAGGTGTCCATGTGGTCGAGACCTCGCCCGCCGTTCGGTTGCGACCAGGGCATTTGACCTCTCGGGTGTACCCGGATTTTCTCGGGGGCCCTTCGGACGGATTTGAACTCTGCTGACTCTACCGGATTGCAGGTATGGCCGGAAAACGGCCTTCAGTCCCTTACGCAAATCACCGGGATTACCCAATCTCTGGGGATCTAGGTGTGATGCGGGATCTAGACCGACGAGTTTCTGACCCCAACCCGGCCATACCTGCAATCCGGTAGAGTCAGGGAATTCCCTGCTCACGCCGCTTTTCTTCTACGTCCTGAGACGAGATCAACCGCAAACCTCGGCTGAGCCATCCACGACCAAGGTCGAGCCGCCACTGGCCCGAACTGGCCGATATTTCTGACCTTCGCCGATCGCTACCTCAAGCTCCAGCCAGCCGTCGAGACGAACGGTCGTTGAGGCCCGACTCGTGCCGCGATGAGCCGGGTTCGGTCCCGAGCTTCACCCGTTGCCGGCAATTTCGCGAAGGCCGATGATCACGTAACTTGACAATATTGGTCGAGAATCATTAGCGTCACGATTCGTCGTCTGCTTCGCGTCCTGAAAGTCGAGAACAGCCATGAACCGTTACTGGTGGACTCTCGTGACATTTTCGTTGTTGTTCGCCTGGATTCCGGGTTCCTCGGACGCAGCCGATGCGAGGCGGCCGAACGTCGTGATCCTGTTGGCCGACGACCTGGGTTATTCCGACCTGGGATTTCAAGGGGGAAAGGACATCCCGACACCGCACCTCGACGCCCTGGCGAAGGGAGGTGTCAGGTGCACCAATGGGTATGTCTCCGGACCTTACTGTAGCCCAACCCGCGCGGGGCTTCTCACGGGGCGCTACCAGCAACGGTTCGGTCACGAATTCAACCCGGGTGAAGGAGGACGAACCCGGTTCGGCCTCCCTTTGACTCAGACGACTCTGGCGGATCGTCTGAAATCGGCGGGGTACGCGACGGGACTCGTCGGCAAGTGGCACCTGGGAGCGACACCGGAGTTCCACCCGCAAAAACGGGGCTTCGACGAATTCTTCGGGTTCCTCGGCGGAGCCCACACGTACTTCGCCGACCGGAGTAACGACATCTATCGAGGGACCGAGCCGGTCAAGGAAACCGCCTATTTGACCGATGCCATCGGCCGCGAAGCCGTCTCGTTCATCGAGCGACACAAGGGCCACCCGTTCTTCCTGGAGGTCGCCTTCAACGCCGTCCACACGCCGATGAACGCGACCGACGCCCGGCTCGCCCGATTCGCCTCGATCCCCGACAAGACCCGGCGGACCTACGCGGCCATGCTGTCGGCACTCGATGACGCGGCCGGCGCGGTCCTGGCGAAGCTTCGCGAGAGCGGACTCGAAGAAGACACGCTGGTCGTCTTCCTCAGCGACAACGGCGGCCCGACGATGCCCGGCACGACCATCAACGGTTCCCGGAATGAGCCGCTCCGGGGCTCGAAACGGACCACGCTGGAAGGGGGGATTCGCGTCCCGTTCGTCCTGAGCTGGAAGGGGAAGCTCCCGGCGGGCAAGGTCTACGACCAGCCGATTATCCAGCTCGATCTCCTGCCGACGGCAGTTGCCGCGGCGGGCCTGACCGCCAAGCCCGAGTGGGAACTGGACGGGGTTGATCTTCTTCCGCATCTGACGGGTCTCAACGCGGCACCGCCGCATGACACGCTCTACTGGCGGCTCGGCGGCCAGGCCGCGGTCCGTCGGGGCGACTGGAAGCTCGTCCGATACGACGGGACGCTCGATACCCCGGGCGCCCGGTCGGTTGGGGCGAAGCCTCCGCTGAGTCCATTCCGGCTCTATCACCTCGCGGAGGACATCGGCGAAACCCGCGATCGGAGCAGCGACTTTCCCGATAAAGCCAGGGAACTCCTCGGGGCCTGGGAAGAATGGAACCGACAGCTCGCCCAACCGCTCTGGGGTCCAGGGAGCGCCGCCGCCGAAGGCTCAACCAAAGCCGCCGTTCGATGAAAATCGATCGGATCGCCCTAATCCAACGACCTGGCCGGGGGGAATTTAAACTCTGAAGGAAGTGGTTTCTCGGACGAGAGCGGTTGGTGATCGTCCAGGCGTTTTTGCCAATCGCGGAGCAACTCGGTCAGTCGTTGCCGCTCGCCGACAGCCGTGGCCTCGTTGGCGAGGTCGTGCAACTCGGCGGGGTCCTTGACGAGGTCGAAAAGCTGGGTCTTGTTGATTTTCGGATAGACGATCAACTTCCACCGATCGTCGCGGACGGCTCGCTGGACCTGGCCGTAGGCGGTAAAGATCGAGTCGCGAATCGAAGTCTTGCTCCCGTCGAGGACCGGTAAGAGGCTGAGCCCTTCGCTCCCTTCGGGCGCCGGCACATGGGCAATGTCCCCGAGCGTGGGGAAGATATCGAGCAGATAGGCGAATCCATCGACCTTCCGACCGCGAGGCAGGCCCGGTCCGGCGATGATCAGCGGCGCCCTCATCGAGTGTTCGTAGAGGTTCTGCTTGCCGAAGAGGCCGTGGCTGCCAATCGCCAGGCCGTGGTCGGCCGCGAAGACGATCAAGGTGTTCTCGTACTGGCCACTCTGCTTCAGAGCATCGAGAATCCGGCCGATCTGGGCGTCGAGAAACTCAATCGCGGCGTAATAGTCGGCCAGGTGTTGCTGGACCAGTTCCGGCGTTCTGGGCCAGGGGGCGAGCGCCTCGTCGCGGACTGTCAACTCGCCGTTGTTGAACGGATGCTGGGGCAGGAAGTTCTCCGGGAGTGAGGGCTTCTGGCGGTTGTATCGGGCGTGGTATTCAGCAGGCGCCACGCGAGGGTCATGTGGCAGGTTGAACGGGACGTAGCAAAGGAATGGCCGGTCACCCTTCTGGGAGGCGAGGAATTCCGAGGCAGAGTCGGCAAAGATCTTGACCGAGTGTTCGCCGCTGACTCGCTTGTTCACGAAAGTATGTTCAGACGAAATATCCTGGATTGGGAGCTTGTAGGGATCGCCCATTCCTCCCAGAAAAACCGCCTTTCCTTGCTGAAAAGCTCTCAGGGCGGACGGCCCTTGATTGTGCCACTTCCCGGTGATAAACGTGGTGTATCCCGCTTTGGCGAAGGCCTCGGGCCAGGTGGGCTGGCCCGCCAGGTTATCCTTGACGTGAAAGAGCGAACGTCCGGTCATGAGCATGGCCCGCGAGGGGACGCAGACCGCCCCCTGGAGCGACCCCATGCAGTAAGCTCGCGTGAAGGCGGTTCCCTGGCTCGCCAGGCCGTCGAGGTTGGGCGTTCGAATCTGCGAGTTACCCAGGGCGGCGATGGTATCGGCCCGCTGGTCGTCGGCGAAAAGAATGAGG
>JAJYCH010000660.1 GCA_021778575.1 Planctomycetota bacterium | reverse complement strand
TCATCTGGGATCGTTTTGGAGTTCGGAGCTGGCACACTCTGGTCGTGATCGACGCCCGAGGCGAACCGGTCAAGATGTTCTCGGGGGAAGGTCATGGCGCCGAGCTTGACGCGTTGATCGGCACGCTGGTCAACCGAGCCCGGTCGCGCGGGGAACTCGATGAGACGCCCGTGGATTTCCCGACCGAGATCGCCAGGGCCGACAACGGCGGACTGCTCTACCCAGGCAAGATCACCGCCGACGCCGCGTCGAAACGGCTCTATATCAGCGATACGGGCCATAATCGGATCGTCGTCACCGACCTGACCGGTCAACTTGTCGGGGTGATCGGCAATGGCCAGGCGGGTCTGGTGGATGGCGACTTCGCCAGTTCGTCGTTCCAGCGTCCGCAGGGGACCTGCCTGCTCGACGACGTTCTCTACGTCGCGGATACCGAGAATCACGCTCTGAGAGCCGTTGACCTCAAGGAAAAAACCGTCAAGACGCTTGCCGGGACCGGTCTCCAGGGGCATTCGTTCTCGGCATCGGGCAAGGGAACAAGCACGGCGCTCAATAGCCCCTGGGATGTGATTCCGGTTCCGGGGACGAAGATTCTCGCCATCGCCATGGCCGGACCGCACCAGATCTGGCGGTACGATCTGACCCGAGGAGTGGTGGGCCACTGGGCCGGGTCGGGACGCGAAAATATCGTCGATGGTTCGCTCAGCTCAGCCCAGTTTGCCCAGCCGAGCGGACTGGCCACCGACGGTCAGCACCTGTTCGTGGCCGACTCCGAGGTCTCCGGCGTCCGGTCGATCACCTTGAACTCGCCGCACCGGGTCGGCACGATCGTCGGCACCGGGCTGTTTAACTTCGGTGATCGCGATGGCGTCGGCGAGGCGGTCCGGCTCCAGCATTGTCTGGGCCTGGCCTTCAGCGACGGAAAACTCTATATCGCCGACACTTACAACAACAAGATCAAGGTTTGCGATCCCCGGACCAAGACGGTCGCCTCGCTGGTCGGCATGACGCGGCGGGGCGCTACCGATGACCCGCCGACGTTCAACGAGCCGGGGGGATTGAGTGTCGCGGGCTCGACGCTCTACGTCGCCGACACGAACAATCACCAGATCCGGTCGATCGACCTCGGGACAAAGGCGGTGAAGACTCTCGACCTGGCGAGCGTCAAACCCCCCGTTCGCGAGAAATCGTACAAGTTCACCAACCCTGCTATCTTCGACGTTCCGCCGGTCGAGATCCTGCCAACCCGCGAATTGACCGTCGACGTGACACTCGACCTTCCGCCCGGCTACAAGCTGAGTGCCGAGGCCCCACTGGTTTACCTGGCGGAAGCCGACCGGCCGGGCCAGTTCGCCCCCGAGGTTTCCACCACGGGCCAGAAAGTGGACGAACCGAAGAACCCCCTTCGGTTCAAGATTCCCCTGGCCAGACCGGCGCTGACAGGTTCGAGCTTTCAGTTGAAACTCTCGGTCTCGACGTTCGTCTGCCTGCCGAATTCGCTCTGCACGGTCAAGAATTACGTCTGGAACGTGCCGATCACCTTCAACCCCGGCCGGCCCAACGAGTTGAGGCTGACGACCGCGAAGTAAGCCGCCGAGGTTCGAACCGCCGGCGACCGAGGGAAATCGTGGCGACTCTCAACCCTCCACGGTTTCCCGGGCCATCAATCGGAGCCCGGTCGGCAAGGCGTCGCCGAGCGCCTGGCCTTGCTGGGTGGCTTCGAGTTCGTGGAATTCACGGACCGGCCGGATCGTCGATTCATCGGCTCCAAGAAGTTCGAGCCGGGCGATGACCTCCGCGCGGAGTGGCTCGTCGAGGTCTCGGGCACGGTCGCCCGAGACCCGAGCGAGTTGCGTCAGGGCGAAGATGGCGTCGGTCATCTCGCGGCCAGGCGCGAAGGTTCGCGCAAGCAGTGCCCGGACCCACGCCACGGCCTTGTCAGGGGAAACCACGGTATTGGCCGGACCGTAGAGCGGCACCCTCGCACCGATCCGGCCGAGAGACCAGAGCAGATAGCCCGGCAAGCTCGGTCGGGCCAGCTCACGAACCAGGGTCTCGCCGAGCGGTTCCTTCAGTCGAGCGTCGAGCCGTTCCAGCGAGGCCACGCAGCGCCAGATTTCGGCCAGTTCATGGGACTCGGGCTTGGCTCGGCTGAGCTTCTTGGCCGCCGCCCCCCCCTTCGCCGGCAGCAAATACGGCGCGATCCGGCGCTGAATTTCCTCGTGGTGGGCCCGGTTCAGTCCGGCCGAGACCCGTCTCCAGAGAACCCACCAATCGGCCCAGCATTGCAGGTCCTTGGTGAACTTCACGCCCTGATGAAAAACCGGCCAGAGAGCCTTGATCCGATTCTCGTCGAGCGGGTAGCCCGTGCCCGGTCGCAAGCAGAAGCCGGCAAGATTGAACCAGCGCGACTCGTGACGAGGCCCCTTCAAGCGCTGCTCCATCGTCTCGCGAATCGGCTCCCAGAACGCTCTGAGCGCGGATGGTGGCCAGGATTCGCGAGGGGCGTCGAGCATCTCCTCCAGCTTCTTGATCAGTCGGGCCGGTCCGCCGTCATCGGTTCCGGCGGGAGCGTTGAAGGCCGACCGGATCGCGTCGACGGCGGCGTCGACCTCGGATTGCTCGATCACGACGGCGTCCGACTCGGTTCCGGTGACAGGCCCTCGGGCGGTCGGCGTGCCGCCGGGACCTCGGAGCTGAATCTGGAGCCGCCAGCGACGGTCGTCGGTTCGCGACTGGCACCAGAGTTCGACCGTTCCGACTTCCGTGACCTTCGCGGCAAGCCGGACCGGCACTCGCTCGGCTTTGGCCTTCCGACCCACGCGCATCACGCCGATCAACGGCGGGAGGTCGCGGATCGAGTCGGGATCGGCCCCGACCAGATCGCCCGGTTCGTCGCGGGGACGGACCGAACTGCTGGCCAGCGGAAAGGCGACCGGCTGTCCCATCAGAAGATCGAAATCGTGGCGGTCGATGGTGATCTCGTCTCCTTCCTGAGCATCGCGAGGAACGACGCAAAGCCAGGGCTTGTCCTGACTTTCGGCCTGGAAGCCGACATAGAACGAGCGGGCGGTCCCGCCCCCGATCCGGATGCCGCCGCCTCGTCGAACGACGCCGTAATAGGCCGCGCCATGGGCGACGGCCAGGTCGAGCGAGCCGTTGCTCAGGACTCGCGGGATGTAAGCGCCGCCATCCTGGTCGGCGAACCAGCTCCGGACGACCTCGACGACGCGATCACGGAGGAGGTTAGGGGTCAGCGCGCCGCCGTTGAACAGGATCGCATCGGGCCGGGAGGGGAGACCGTCGCCCACCTGCCCGGCTTCGCCGATCGCCTGGGCTTTGTGTCGTCGGAGGAACGCACCAAGATGTTTGGGAATGGCCGGATCGGCGACGAACGGCAGCCCGAACTCCTGGAGACCGGCTTTCGAGGGCCGGGCCGGGTCGGCCTCGCGCGGGGTGATCGGGAAGAAGCCTTCGAGGACGATTTCGAGAACTTCGTCGCGCGTCAGCTCGGACTGAAGACTACCGCCGATGAGCTTCGAGCCTCGTCCGGCGAT
>JAJYCH010000659.1 GCA_021778575.1 Planctomycetota bacterium | reverse complement strand
AAGCTCGCACGCACCTACAGCCACGGACCGACCGCCAGCCAGGGCGGCGTCTATGTCGACATGACACCGGGAAGCTACGGGATCAGCAGCGTCAACGACGAGCTGAACCGAATTCCAGTCGGTCAGATCAGCCAGGTCATCGAGGCGCCCGGTTCGTTTCACATCATCCGGGTCGACGATCGACGGGAAAAAGGTCCGCTCCACTTCGCCGAGGTCCAGGACCAGATCAAGAATCTGGTGATCATGGAAAACTATCAGAAGGCCGTCACCCGTTACCTGACCAAGCTCAAAGCCAAGTACCTGGTCCGGACAATGTTCGAGTCGACCCAGGAAGGGCTCGTGGCGACCGGAACGACGTCGAAGCGTGATCCCGCGGTCCAGCCGGCGGCAAACCGGAAGAACTAACGCCGGGCGACGACCGAGGGACGGTCGAGCCGGAGCGGCCGGAAGCCAATGGCGTCGGCGGCGACGCAATGATAGCGGACCCCCCGGACGTCCCCCTGGACGGCGAGCGACCACTGTCCTTGAATATGGATGTGGCCGTAAACACAAGCGGTGACGCCAGCGGCCTCGAACCGCTCGACGCACGGGCCGGGCCGACGGTGCTGGTCGAACGGCGGGTAATGCCAGAGGACGTAGAGCGGCTCGCCACCGGTCCGGAGAGCGGCGGCCTGGGCCAGAGCCTGGTCGAGAGCGTCGAGTTCCTTCAACGAGCCGGCAAGCTGTGCCGGGTCGGGAGCGTCGGCGTCGAGCACCGGAGCCCCCAGAGTCCCGCAGACAACCACGCCATGCGTCGCCACCGCGTCGCCGCCGACGGCCTGCATCGATTTCCGGAGCATCGGCCGGATCGCCTCGACGCCGTTCCACCAGGCGTCGTGATTGCCTGGCGTGAGAATCTTCGTCCCCGGCAGCCGGTCGATCCAGGCCAGGTCGGGCTGGAGGTCGCGATGGTTCCGCGCCATCGAGAGGTCGCCCGGGAGCAAGACCAGGTCATCGCGATGGACGGCTTCACGCCAGTGCGTGGCGATCTTGTCGGCATGGTCGAGCCAGCGAGCGGCGTAGCGCTCGCGACGGTCGGGCCGGGCGAGCGAGAGATGCAGGTCGGCAATCGCCCAGACAGCCATGAACGCTCGCTCCGTCACCACCGAAGGAATTCAGTCCAGCCGATACGTGCCGGGATTCTCGCCAACATAGGGATTCGTCCTGCGTTCCCGACCGATCGTCGTGGACGGGCCATGCCCTGGGAAGACCCGGGTCGCGTCGGGCAGGTCGAACAGTTTGGAACGGATTCCGGCATAGAGGAGCGGACCATCACCATAAGCCAGGTCGGTCCGGCCGACCGAACCGGCGAACAGGACGTCGCCGCCCAGAACGAATAGAGGCTCTACGTCGCGAGCGATGAAGACCACCGAACCCGGACTGTGGCCGGGAATCTCGCGGACTTCGAAGACAAAACCGGCCAGTTCGACCACCTCGCCATGGTTCACCGTCCGATCGGCCGGTGGACTGACGAGAGGCAGACCGAACCCGGCGCTCAGGTTGGCATCGGGGTCGCCGAGCAACGGGGCATCGTTGACGCCGATGATGAGCGGAGCGTCGGGAAAGATCTGCTTGATCGCGGCGTTGCCGGCGATATGGTCGGCATGCCCGTGCGTGTTCAGGATCGCCGCCAGGTTCAGCCCCTCGCGGTCGAGCCATTCCAGAACCGCGTCGCTATCGAAGCTGGGGTCGATGACCAGAGCCTCGGTCGCGCCAACCCGCCAGACGATATAGGCGTTCTCGGCGAACGGAGCCGACTCGACCACCTCGATCCGATAGTCCGATCCAGTCATCAACGCCTGCCTCCGCGATTTTCCCCGACGCGTCCCGACCTGTCATCGTGACGCAAACCGCCGATGAAAACAAGCCAAGGGCTCCGTCGGTGAACGACCGCCGATTTCGATCACTTACTCAAAAGGGGAAAATCCGCGCCCCTTGAGTCCGAATGAGCCGCCGATTATCCGAAGCATCGGGGAATCACGCGAAATTCCGCTGGTCCAGAAATTGCTCTGTTGTCCTGTTGGGGCGTCTGCCGAAGATTCATCTGTTAGGGTTCGCAAATCTTCAGCCATCTCCAGACCGTTTCCCCCCTCGCAGAGCTTCCCGACCGCGGCTCGTCCGTTCGCCGCTGGAGGTCGGGAACCGGATCGACGTCACCACCGATCGGAAGGACTATCGATATGAATCGGATCGCCAGCGAGGGGAGCCGACGCGACAACCGGAGTCGTCGGCGGGCGAGTCGGGCCATTCCGGGCCTGTTCGTATTGGCGATCGCGTGGAGTTCTGAGCCTTTATCAAGTCGGGGCCTGGCCCAGACACCCGCGAAGGCGCAGGTCGCCGCCGCGCCGAAAGAGAACACTTCCGCCGACCATCGTTCCACGGATAAAGCCAGTCCCGCCTTGCCGGCATCGAGCATCGTTCCCACCGAGACCGAAGCCATCGCCCGAGCCCGCCGGACCATTGCCGACTGCCAGAAGACTTATCAGAAGATCGAAGATTACACGTGCACCTTTTACAAACGTGAACGGGTTGATGGTAAGCTCTACACGCCTCATGTCATCACGATGAAGGCCCGAACCAAACCGGCCAGCCTCTATTTCAAGTTTGTCCAGCCGAATCGGGGTCGCGAGGCGATTTTCATCCACGGCAAGAACAACAACAAGATCGTCGCGCACGACGTCGGGATCGGTCGCTTCGTGGCCGGGACCATGCACCTCGATCCCAAGGGGGACATGGCCATGGAAGAGAACCGGCACCCCGTCACCGAAGCGGGCCTGGGCGCGATGATCGACCAGGTCAAGTCGCGCTGGGATAGCGAACTTCACCCCGGCGAGTCGGTCCTGCTCTTTCACCCGCAGGCCAAGGTTGGCGAGCGACCGTGCCTGCTGGTCGAGTCGATCCACCCGAAGAAATCCGAGGAATTCCTGTTCCACAAGGTCAAGCTTTACATCGACCGCGAGCACAACCTGCCAATCCGGTTCGAAGCCTACGACTGGCCCAAGCATCCCGGAGCCGAGCCGGAACTGCTCGAAGAATACACCTTCGCCGACCTGAAAGTGAACGTGGGGCTGAAGGATCGCGACTTCGACCCTTCGAATAGCCATTACTCCTATGGCCGGTTCTGACCTTCGACCTCCTTCCCTCGGGTCGCCACGACAAGTTCGCCGATTCAATCCTCACGACCGGATTGTGTTCGTCCGATACTGATTCTGTTGGTGACAGGGACGGCAGGAAGCGGATTCCGCTTCCCATCGACAAGGTTCACCTGACCTGCCCGGTTCGCCCGGTCGAAGGAAGCGACCTTGGCAGCTTGCGGGGCCTTCGCTAGAATCCGCCACGCTTCGAGGGGTTGTCTGCTCAAGGTTTGCTGTTTGAACCAGACCTTTGGACCTTCCCTGTCGAAGTCGCCTCGCTGGCCGCCGTCAGGATCAGGATGACGATGCGGGTCTGTCCGATCGATCACGCACGCCGACCGCGCCCGATTGACCGATAACGGTCGGGACGCGGTCCCGTTTGGCCCCG
>JAJYCH010000658.1 GCA_021778575.1 Planctomycetota bacterium | reverse complement strand
GAGCTTGTGCATGCATCGATCGCCGAGCGGGACAGGGTAAACATGCTTGCGCAGCGACATCAGTTAGTTCGCGTTCAGAACCGCGTGATCCGAAACCGCCTTCAACCCATCCGGCCCTTGCGACTTGATATAGCAGTAGGCCCGGAACAGGACACCGACGTTGCCGAAATAGGCGCGGACCCGACCGATCGACTTCGGACGGTCCGAGTCAAGCCGGTAGCTCCCATCGGTGTTCCTGGCCACGACCGGAGCGGGCAAATAGGGTCCGAGGAAGTCGCGAACCGCGATCGGCCCCGCGCCCGGTCCGCCGCCGCCGTGCGGTCCCGAGAACGTCTTGTGGGGGTTGTAGTGCATCAGGTCAGCGCCCATGTCACCGGGACGGACCTGGCCCAGGATCGCGTTCATGTTCGCGCCGTCGAGGTAGAGCAACGCCCCTCGGGCATGGAGCAAGTCGGCGATCTTCTTGATCTGCGGGTCGAACAGACCGACGGTATTGGGGTTGGTCATCATGAAGACGGCTGTCTCGTCATCAAGATGCGCCTCGAAGTCGGCGACATCGACGAGTCCCTTGTCGGTGCTCTTGATCGTCACCGCCTGGAACCCGGCGAGATTGGCCGAGGCCGGGTTCGTTCCGTGCGCACTATCGGGGACCAGAACCTTCGTCCGCTTCTCCCCCTTATCGCGGTAATAGGCCGCGGCGCAGAGCAGGGCGGTCAGCTCGCCGTGGGCACCCGCCGCCGGCTGAAGGCTGATCTCGGGCAGACCGGCGATCTCGGCGAGCATCTCCTGAAGCTCGAACAGGATCGCCAGCATCCCCTGAAGCGTCGATTCGTCCTGATAGGGATGAAGCCCCGAAACACCCGGCAGACCGGCGAGTCTCTCGTTCCGCTTGGGGTTATACTTCATCGTGCAACTGCCGAGCGGATAGAAGTTTCCGTCGATCGACATGTTCAGCGACGAGAGATTCGTGTAATGCCGGACGATATCCAGCTCACCCAGTTCCGGCAGACCGGGAGCGGTCGGTGACAGGTGCTCGGTGGGAATCAACGAGTCGAGCGGACGTTCCGGAACATCCGACCCCGGAACAATCGCCGTCGAGCGACCCGGTCGGCTGGATTCAAAAAGCAGTGACGGCGTGTTGAGCTTGTACATGGCGGCTCTGGGGTCGTTGAAAGAGAGCAATGGGCGGAGCGTATGAAGGTGTCACTGAAGATTCAAATAAACCGATGTCACGATTGTCCACGAGGGGGCAATCCGGACGCTATTTCCTGTTCGGTGGGGATCGCGGGATCGTCAGGTGAGATCGACACAACCTGATGGTTTTCCCAATCCCATGTCGCCACCGGAACGTTCAGCGATCGATGCTTTTCCATGGCGGTGAGGGCTGCCTGTTCCCAGGCCAGACGAATGTCTTCGGCGGTCGCGTGTGTCTTTCCGAGAATGCCTCGCGCTTCGTTATCCATGTCTGGCCCTTTGCTACATGAGATCCCAGTGAATCGGTTCCTCGATCTGAGGAGGCTCACCGATTCGTCCTTCGGCGATCAAACGAATCGGCGAGGGCTGTGTGGTATCGAACGCCAACCAGTGGTCGGCCAGCGGAAGGTAAAGATCGAAAAAATTTCGGAGGCCCGCGCGATAACGTCGCCGGATCGTCTCTTCAGGAATATTGTGACCGCCCTGGCGGACACGTCCAGCGACCCGAACGACGGCCAGATCCGCGTCCGGCAAGAAGGCAAAGGCAAGTCGAAAAAAATAGCCTGAGCGACGGAGCCGTACGATCCGAGGAGCCAGTGAACGACTGGCGAGCGTCGTCTCGAAAGCAAATCCTCGAAGATTTTCCTCATGATCGTCCATCTCCGAGAGAACCAACCGACTCGCGTCCATATCGGCCGACTTGCGAGGGATAACCTGGCAATCGTTTGGCAACTTCGTCGGCATTCAAGAATGGCATCTCAGGTGGCAACAGCAGAGCCGCCGCTGTCGATTTTCCGGCTCCGTTGGGGCCGGCTATCACGATTATCATCGGATCTGACATCGGCGGCTATCCCTCAATTTGTCGGTGCCAATGCTTTCCGGTAAGCCTCCACCAACCCATCGATCTCGGTCTTGGTCCGTTTTTCGGTCACCGCGATCAGGATCGCATCGGCCATGTCGGGATACCACCGGCCCAGGTCGATTCCGCCGTGATAGCCAAGCCGGCCGACCTCGGCCAGGACGGCGACCGGGTCCTTGGTCGATCGGATCACGAATTCCTTGAAGAACGGACCCGGAAATGCCAGGCTCAGACCGGGAACTTCCGCCAGCTTCTCGGCGGCGTAGTGGGCTTTGCGGGTGGAAAGCTCGGCGACTTTTCTCAGGCCGCCCGGCCCGACGGCGGCCAGGTAGATGCTCGCCCGGAGCGCCAGGAGTCCCTGGTTGGTGCAGATGTTCGAGGTCGCCTTTTCGCGGCGGATGTGTTGCTCGCGGGTTTGCAGCGTCAACACGAAGCAGCGCTTGCCGTTCCGATCGAAGGTCTGCCCGACGACCCGGCCCGGCATTTTCCGGACGAACGTCTCGCGACAGGCCAGGATTCCCAGGTAAGGGCCGCCGTAGAGCAGCGGATTCCCCAGGCACTGGCCTTCCCCCACCACGATATCCGCGCCATAGGTCGCCGGTCGACGGAGCAAGCCGAGACTGATCGGGTCGACCGAGACGATCGAGAGCGCCCCCTTGGCCTTGATCGTCGCCACGAGCCCTTCGACGTCTTCGAGCTGTCCGAAGAAGTTGGGATAGGCGACCACGACGGCCGCCGTATCGTCGGTGATCGCCGCCGCGAGATCGTCGGCATGGACCATCCCGTCACGGGACGGGACGACGACCACCTCGGGCTCGAGGTTGGCCAGGTTGGTCCGTAAAATCTGGATATATTCCGGGTGGATCGAGCCGGCGACCACCACCCGGCCTAGCCGACGGGTCACCGTCATCGCCATCAGGACGGCTTCGGAAACCGCCGATCCCCCTTCGTAAAGGCTGGCGTTCGAGACGTCCATCCCGGTGAGCTGGGTGATCAAGGTTTGATATTCAAACGTCGCCTGGAGCGTCCCCTGGCTGGCCTCGGCCTGATACGGCGTATACGCGGTGTAAAACTCGCCGCGAGAGGCCAGGTTATCGACGACGGCGGGGATAAAGTGGTCGTAGCTCCCGCCGCCGAGGAAGCAAGGACGAGAGTCGGCCCCCTGGTTTTGAGCGGCCAGGGCTCCGACATGCGTCGTCAGCTCGAGTTCGCTGAGTGCCTCGGGGATCGCCAGCGGACGGCGGAGCCGGTACTCGGGCGGGATCATGTCGAACAACTGGTCGAGCGAGTCGAGCCCGATAGCATCGAGCATCACATCCGAAATGCCAAACGCAAAAAAGTCGGCGCTGGGCCCAAAAAAGAGCCCGTAGCGGTCCCCGGGCCCCCCCGCCCGGGGGCCGCCCCCGCGGCGCCGAGCGTTGCCATTGCGAACACTTCCCGAGGTTCGAGCAGATCGGCAAAAGCATTAAGCAAATAGCGCATCTCATCCCACAGTGAAAGAGAGTCGTTG
>JAJYCH010000657.1 GCA_021778575.1 Planctomycetota bacterium | reverse complement strand
CGCGGCGATTCCGGCCTTGGCGGTCTCGGCATCCTGTTCGCCGACTCCGCCGCCCACACCGACGGCTCCGATGACCTGACCGTCGACGATGATCGGCACGCCACCGGGCAAGGTCGTGAACTTCCCGCCCGAGACCGCCGAGGCGTTCTCGATCCCCAGGTTATGCAGGACGTCGGGGGTCGGACCGCCCATCGGGCCGGTGGCCAGGCGGAAGGTGGCGGCGGAGATGGCCTTGGTTGTCGACGTGGCGATGCTCGCCGGGCGGGCTCCGTCCATCCGGACGAAACTCAGGAGATGGCCGCCGTCATCGACGACGGCGATGTTCATCTTCCAGCCTTCCTTGATCGCCTTCGCCTCGGCTCCGGCGGTCACCTTGCGGGCTCCCGCCAGGGTGAGCCTGACCTGCTGACGAACGACCAGCGGCGAGGTTCCCGCCGAGCTTCCTTCGAGCGGCGTCGTGGGCATGAACCCGCCTCGGTTCGTCTTTGGCTTTTCCTTCGCTTCGGGATGGATGGCGGCGAGAACCTTCTCGGCGACCTGCACCCCGTTGAACAAGCCGGCGTCGACGCGGTTCTTGCGGAATTCGTCGGTGAAGGCGTCACGAATCTCGTTGAGCCGGTTCTTGCCCAGTTGCTCGAACAAGGCGCGGGGCGAGGCAATGGTCTCGACCTTGTGTTCCCGCTCGGCGATCAGAACAAAGATCCCCTTGTGGCCAAGCTGCTCGGCCTTGCGGACGGTGGCCTCGTCGATGGTTTGTCCCTTGAGCGAGGTAACGGTCTCGATCGTCACGGTCACGCCAAACGCCCGGTCGATGACGGCGAGATTGGTCTTCGCCTGACGGATGGCGTCGTCGGAGAACATCCCCGCGCCGTCGATGATGGTCGACGGTGTCTGGGCCAGGCAAGGAGAGATGGCGAGCGTCAAGAACGCCAGAAAAGTAAGCGGTCGGAGAGGAAGAGTCATGGGCGTTTGAGTTCCTTGAGGAGAGCACTTGTAGGGTCCGCTGTGCGGACCATGTTTGTCGGTATCCACCGTAGTTTCCAGCCGAAATTGTCCGTTCCCTCGTGCAAATGGACGGTCCGCACAGCGGACCCTACGTGTGCAAATCCAGATGCAAGCCGCTGAAATCGACCCGAAATAAGGCAGCGTTCACTTCGCCAGAGTCGCGTGGAGGAACGCGGCGACATCCCCCTTCAGCTTGGCAAGCGACGGGCCATGGATATACATCATGTGGCCGGACTCGAATTCCTCGACCTTGAAATTCGCTCGCATCGAAGAGGTCAGACCCATGTGGGCCAGGGTGTACTCGGTTGCGAGATACGGCGTGGCCATGTCGTAATAGCCCGACGCGACGAGAACCTTCAGGTAGGGGTTGTTCGCCAGCGCGTTCCGAAGATTTTCGCTGGTGTCGGGAAATCCTCGACGAGCCGCCGGTCCCCAGTCCCAGGCGCCCACGCCTTCGCCGAGAATGTAATAGGGGGTGTCGGTGGCGAAGCCCAGCTCCTCGCGGATGTACTGGTTGAAGGTCGAGGTATACGCCGGGCGGATCGCCGACATGCTCGGGTCGGCGTCCGGGCTATCGGTCACGCCCACCTCATCGACCCCGACAAATCGGCTATCGAGCCGACCGACGGTTTGCCCTCGGTCGCGGAGCAACTCCTTCCGGAAGCGGTTGTCGTCGATCCGGAGGTTACTCCGCTCGACATAGACCGGGTCGAGACCGGTGTACCTCGCAAGCTGTCGGGCCACTTCGGCTCGACGCTCGGGACTCAACCGATCGCCTTGCATCAGGGCCGTCGCGTAGTCGCCCTCGGCCCACTTCGCGGCTTCGAGCAACGTCGCCTTGCGGTCGGCCTGGAGTTCAGGGGCGAGCTTCTTGTGATACCAGGCGGTTGCCGTGAACGTGGGGAGGAACAAGATGTACGGCAGGTCGTTCCCCTTGGCGGCGTCGAGCGTCTGAAAATTCAGGACCGACGAGATCAGGATGATCCCGTTGACCGCGATCCCCCGACGGAGCAATCGGTCGGAAAGACCCGCCGCGCGTGTGGTCCCGTAACTCTCGCCAACGACAAACAACGGCGAGCCCCAGCGCTCGTTCCGCGAGATGTACAGGCGAATGAACTCGCCGACCGAGTCGAGATCTCCTTGAAGACCGTGAAACTTGCGGTTCAGTTCGGGCTTCACGGCCCGGCTGTAGCCGGTCCCGACGGGGTCGATGAACACCAGGTCGGTCTCGTCGAGCCAGGTCGAGTCATTTTCAACCAGCTTGAACGGCGGCACGGGAAACTCGCCACCGTCGGGAAACGCCACGCGCTTCGGGCCGATCGCACCCAGATGCAGCCAGACCGACGCCGAGCCCGGCCCACCGTTGAACGAGAAAGTGAGCGGTCGTTTCGAGCGGTCGCCACCGTCGTCCCGGGTATAGGCGATAAAGAAGATGTGCGCCTCGGCCTCTCCTTTATCGTCCTTGATCGGCAGATACCCGGTGGTCGCCGTGTACTTCAGCGGCTTGCCGGCGAGCGTGATCTCGTGCTTGACGACGATCGGCTCGTCATTCACGCCGATCGTTTTTGGCTTCGTTTCGGCCGGCTTCGGCGCAGGAGTTTGAGCCAACGCGCTGGAGGCCAGCAAGACGAGCAGCAGCGAGGTTCGGAAAAACGTATTCATGGCGGTTCGGGTGGACCTTCGTAATGGTGTAGGGTCCGCTGTGCAGACCATCTCCTCAATGACCAAACGACTTGCGCGGTCCGCACAGCGGACCCTACAAGACTCAATGCAGCGCTGTCTTCTTGAGAACTCCGCCTTCGACGTCGGCCAGGGGGTGGACGATGATGAACGCGGCCTCGTCGACCTCGCGGGCGATCGCCTTGACCTTGCCGATCTCGAGCCGGGTGACGACGCAGAACAGGATATCCTGATCGTGCCCCGACTTCCCCCCCCGCCCCTTGTAAATCGTCACCCCTCGGTTGAGCTGGTCGAGGATCTTGGGGCGGATGGCTTCGTTTTGGGGCGAGATGATCGTGATCGCCGTGAATTCCTCGATCCCGTGGAGCAGGAATTCGAGGGTCTTTGACGCCGCGACGTAAGTTAATATCGAGTAAAGAGCTTCGTCGACGCCGAGAACTTTCGCGGCCGTCAAGAAGATCACGATATTCAAGCCCAGGATCACGTCGCCGACCCGGAACAGGCTACTGCGCTTGCTGATGATCAAGGCGGCAATCTCGGTGCCGTCGAGAACCGCGCCGCCGCGCATGGCCAGGCCGCTTCCCGCTCCGAGGAAGAAACCGCCGAAGACGGCCGACAGCAGGCTGTCCCTGGTAAAGTCAGGAAACGAAACCGTGGCCAGGACGACCGACAGGCCAACGATCGCCAGCGTGCTCCGGATCGCGAACGCCCGCCCGAGATGCTTGTACCCCATGGCGATGAACGGCAGCGTGATGATCGGGATCAGGACCGACAGCGGCCAGCCAAACCGGTTGGCCAGGAGCATCGAGACGCCCACGACGCCACCATCGATGAAGTGGCTCGATTCGAGGAACCCCTTGAGCCCCATCGCCTGTGAGAA
>JAJYCH010000656.1 GCA_021778575.1 Planctomycetota bacterium | reverse complement strand
GTCACCATCATTCGGTCGTGATTCGATCCACCGGTGAACCTCAAGTTTTCGAGTGCCAGGTTCGCGACGAACCGCCCGTCCTCGACCAGCCAGGAGGCGGCTCGCGCGATGAGGCCAAGTTTGTCGCCGACGTAGTGCAGGCCGTGGACGCAGGTGATCAGGTCGAAGCGAGCCTCGGGTTTCCAGGTCCTCAGCGATGCCTCGACGAGCCGCAATCCTTCCGCTCCCGGATCGGGGGTGGCGAACATCCCCACCAGATCGACGCCGACGATCACGATCGGCGAGCCCAGGCCCTCGCGGTGGACCTGTCTCGTGGCCTCGATCAATGCCTTGCCGCTGCCGCAACAAAGGTCCAGCCACGAAGCCCTACCACCCTTGGCGACCCGTTCCTGGAGGAAGCCAAGCGGGTTCAATCCGAGTTCCTTGTCGTAGGCGTTGGAGCCGACGAGGACCCGCTCGCGGTTCATCCGGCAGTTGGCCACCACCGCCGAACGCTCCAGGGTCTCGTCGTCGAGAAGATTCATTATTGGGGGCTCGCACCTCGACTCCAACTCAACCTTCTGCCTTTGCCCGATTATCCCGACCCGCCCAGCCCGCTACCAGATCCAGGTAGGCCGCCCGGACCTCGGGCAAGACCGTGACGTTGGGGACGTGGTTGACCTCCAGCAGGTGCCGCGAGCCGTCGAAGCCGACCATGTAATCGACCCCGACGACCTCCAGGCCGAAGTGGTCGGCGAGTCGCCTGGTGTCGTCAAGCAACTCGGAATCGATCGGCATGAAGACGGCGTCTTGGTGGTGGATCGACTTGAGCCAGCCGTCACCCGTCATCCGGACCTGCCAGGCGTGATCTCCCACGAGCATGATCCGCACGGCTTCCCCTTCGATGTAGTCCTCGAAGAGGGTCGGTTGATCGGCGGTCCACGGTCCGGAGAATCGCGACTTATCCTCGCCGCAGTGCCAGTTGCCCCACTTGGCGACCTGCTCGGTCTCAGCGACGACGGTCGTGCCCCGATCGGCGTAGCCTCGGGGCGTCTTGCCGAAACGTGAGATGGCCAAGGCACGGACCAGCCCCGGCAGCCGGTGTCGGAGGTCCATCATCCCTCGGGCACCCGGCAGACACGGGCCGCCCCACAAGGCGAGCGCCGCGAGGAAGTCGAAGTCGTCCTCGAAGTTGGCGTGGAAGACCACCCGATCCACTGGCATGAAATGGTTCATGGCGTGAGGGTGCTCGACCAGGAGCCGACCTCGATCGACGCGGATGCGGGGCAGGTTCTCGAAGGCGAGGATCGGCCGGTCGAGGCGACTTCGGAGTTCGGCGGTCTCGGGCTCGTCGAGCCCGACGATCAGGATCGCGTCCATGGCCAGCCCTCAAGTCTGCTTGGGAAAGTTCATTCGATCTTGTCAGTATCGCTTCACCGATGACGCCAGTTGTGGCGAGTGAACGAGCGGAGCCAGGCATCGTCGAGGTACTCGAACGCCCCTTCGTTGCCTGCCCAGGTCAGCAGGCCGACGCTGCCCGCCTCGGCGACCGAGCCATTCCGCCGCATCTCCATCCCGGCCAGGTGGTAGACCTCGGTCGCCCTGGCGTTGACCTCGACCCGGCCGAACCGACTGCCGTAGTGTCCGAAGAAGGCGAACCGAGGGCGTGCCAGTTCCAGGAGCGAGGTGATCCCCTCGCTGCCGCTGTTCGCCAGGACCGCATCTCTGGGGCTATCGTGACTCAGCAAGACGTCGAACCGGGCTCCCGCCAGCCTGGTGAGGCTGGAGTCGCGAATTCGCCCGCGCTCGGGCGTCCTCCGTCGAGCATTCGGAGCCATGTCATCGATCCCCCAGAGAGCCCCAACGCGGAGCCCACCGGGGAGGTTTGCAATCGATCCATCCTTGATGCAGAGGACTCGTTCGTAGGCATCCACGGCGAAGCTCGACCCGTGGCGTTCCTGTCGATCGAGCCGATTCAAGGCGTCAAAGTCCTCGTGGTTGCCCGCCGTGAACCAGAGCCGACCGACGTCGTGGCCCTCGCCGTGGAAGACCGCATCGGCTTCGATTGTCGGGCTCGCCACGAGTTGCGATCCCAGTTCGAGCGGATCGGCGGCGGCGAATTTTGCCGTCGCCTTGTCGAGCCGAGACGGGTCGGGGAAGTAGCCAAGATCGCCCACCTGCAACAGGCCGGAGAGCGCGACTCCGTGCTCCTGACTCCAGGCCGAAGCCAGCCGGAAGGCGGGGAGGATACGCCCGTGGAGGTCGCCAAAGATCAGGTAACTGGCGATGTCCATGACTTCGGCCCCGATGACTCGATTCGTTGGCAGGTGCCCGACGCCATGACCGGTCCCGGAGTACGCAGCGGGGGTCGCGGCCAGACAACGACACATCTCGGCCGCACCCGGTTCGGTATGGGTCGGATGGGGAAGATTGACGTGGGATCATCCGTCGGATGGCGGGTCACCGAAGGTCAATATCGCCGGACTTCGAGGCCCGGCAGTGCGGCTACGAGGGCCTTCTCAACCGCTTCGTCGAATAGGTCTCCGTCCACGTAGAGCTTCTTGAGGCCGACCATCCTCACGAGTGATTCCAGACCAATCGCCCCGATGGTCATCTCATAGAGGAATAATGCTTCGAGGTCGGGTAACTCGGCGAGGTGAACCAGGCCCGCTTCGGTGACCCGAGTCTTGAACAGCGAGATCCATTTCAAGCGGGACAGCCTCTTCAGGTGGACCAGTCCGGCATCGCTGACCTGCGTCCCGAAGAGACCGAGCCCCCAGAGCTTGGTGAACCCCTTGAGGAAGGGCAGCCCCGAGTCGGTGATTCGCGTTTCTTCAACGTCGAGGCGTCCCAAGTGGGTCAGCCCGGAGAGGTGCAAAAGACCCGCATCGCTGATTTTCGTCCCTCCCAGGTTCAGTTCGGTGAGGTTCTTCAAGCCCGCGATGTGAGCCAGACCGACATCGGTGATGTTCGTGTTGGAAAGAGAGAGGATCTCCAGCTTGTTTAGCCCCGCGAGGTGCGTGAGCCCGCCATCATCGACCGCCGTGCTTCCCAGGTTGAGCTTCGGCCATTCCGATAACCCGTCGAGATCGAGCCACTAGGGAACCTCCCTCAAGCCCTTCAAATATTCCAGGTACGAATCGGTCGGACTCATCGCCGTCCTCCGCGATCGTAGGTCGAGATTGCCGTCCGGAGACGACCGGCAGGTCATCGGACCGAACTCTTGGTGCTCGATAGCCCTGGTCACAGTACCTCGTTTAACTCGGCAGTCGCGGTTCCCGGTCCACGGGATCAGGCGTCGGGGAGTTTCCAGGGGTCGCGATAAGGTCGGCTGATCATCGCGGATGCCTCGGGATCGCCGACGATCCGCTCGGTCCTCGGGTCCCACTTCAGCCGGTCGCGGCCCAGCCGCATCGCGATGTTCGTGTCCTTCCGGCAATCGTGCCTGAATCGCTCGGATTGATTTGATAGGCTTTGGTCCTACTCTGGAGGGACCGCGATGGACTCGAACGAACGTGGGCAGTTGCCGGCCGATCTGGCTCGGGGGCGGAGCCGGTTTCAGGCTTGGCGGGAAAGGCGGGAGCCGGGTGGCCGGATCCCTC
>JAJYCH010000655.1 GCA_021778575.1 Planctomycetota bacterium | reverse complement strand
GATAATCCTTCGCGCCGAAGAAAGCCAGATCAGCGCCGACGATGGTGAATAATTTGATGACGACCGTCGCGACTCCCCGAAAATGACCCGGTCGACTCGCCCCTTCGAGCCGGTCGGAGAGCGTGGGGACCTCCACGTAGGTCGCCAGCGTGCCTCGCGGATACATTTCCTCGACCTCGGGAGCGAAAATAAGCGCGGCTCCGCCCCGGGCACAGAGATCGACGTCGGCTTCGAGCGTTCGGGGATAACGGCGGAAGTCCTCGGTCGGTCCAAACTGGCTGGGATTGACGAAGATCGAGACGACAACGAAGTCCGAAGCAGCCCGAGCCTCCTCGACGAGCCGGAGATGCCCGGCGTGAAGCGCTCCCATGGTCGGGACCAGACCGACGATCCGCCCGTCTCGTCGGGCTCGGGCGACCGCCTGGCGGACCTCGGCGATTGTCCGGGCGATCGGTATCGACGGCTGCGACATCACTCGTTTCCTTCAGCGGGATCTCATTCCTCGGTTGGCCTTGGCGACCAATCGTTGTTATGGTGGAGTTGTCGGGCGATTCGGTCAAGTCCGGGGTTCGTTTCGACGTGAGGTGGCTCTCGCCACGTACTGGAGAGGAAGCCACAAGATCCCTCGTCGTGCCTTGGGTCAAGAATCGCGAAGGTCGTCATCCGTGAATCTCCCGCCGGTAGACACCCAAACCTGGTTCTTCTTCCGATTGCTGGAATCGACGGCTCAACCGTTCGTGGCGGTCGGCCTCGACCTTCGGTTCGTTCTGACCAACCCGGCTTTCTGTCGCCTGACAGGTTACTCCGGCGAGGAGCTCCGAGGGATGACGGTCGCCGAGATCACTCCCGAAGCCTGGCAACCATCAGGGTTGGCGGCCCTGGAACATCTCCACAAGACCGGTCAGTCGGTCCGCTACGAGAAGGAGTATCGCCGGAAGGACGGTTCAATCGTCCCCGTCGAGGCGGTCGTCGATGTCGATCGCGATGACGAGGGCCAGATCAGAGGCTATTTCTCGTTCGTGACCGACGCGACCGAACGAAAGCAAGCCGAGATGGCGCTGGTGACCTCGGAGCGTCGAGCCCGAGCGTTGTTCGAGGGGATCGAGGATATTGTCTTCGTCCACGACCTCGACGGCCAGATCCTCGACGTCAATCCCGCAGCCTGCCGGCGGCTGGGCTACACCCGCGAAGAACTGCTCCAGCTCAAGACCAGCGACCTCGATGATCCCGAGTTCGCCGCCGGATTCGCCGAACGGCTCCAGAATCAACTGGCTCGACGGCACGTCGCCTTCGAGGGGCGGCATCGCAATCGCTCGGGCCTGGTGATTCCGGTCGATATCAGCACGTCGATGATCCAGTTCGAGAATCAGCCGGCCGTTCTGGCGGTCTGCCGCGATATCACCGAGCGCAAGACGCTCGAAGCCGAACGCCAGAAGATGAGATCGATGCTCGCTCAGTCCGAAAAGCTGGCGTCGATCGGCCTGCTCAGTGCCGGCGTGGCCCACGAGATCAATAATCCGCTGGCCTACGTCGCCAACAACCTGGCGGTCCTCGAACGGGATTTCCAGGGTATCCTGGCGATGATGAACTGCTACGACGACGCCCACGAGCGGCTGCGGACCGCCGACCCGGAGCTGATCGATCGAATCGACGACCTGAGCGAGGAACTCGACTGGCCGTACGTCCGATCGAACCTCCAACGAATGCTGACCCGGACTCGCGAAGGGGTCCAGCGGGTGGCCAACATCGTCCAGAACCTTCGAGGGCTGGCACGGACCTCTCCTCCGAAGCTCGAACCGGCCTCGATCCCCGAACTGATCACGCCGGCACTGGAAATGATTCAAGGTCGGATTCGTCGTCGCGGTATCGAGATCGTCCAGAATCACCAGTCGCCCGCCCGGGTCATGTGTGTGCCGTCACAGATCAGCCAGGTCGTCCTGAACCTGCTGGTCAATGCGATCCAGGCAATCGAGACCTCGGGACGCGATCATGGGGGCCGGATCGAGATCCGGACCGGGCCGAGCGACGACAAGGGACACTTCGCCATCGAGATTATCGACGATGGGTCGGGAATCGACGCCGCCTCCATTCCCAACTTGTTCGACCCGTTTTTTACGACCAAACCGGTCGGTGAAGGCACCGGGCTGGGGCTCTCCATCAGCCACGGGATCATCACGGGACACGGCGGCCGGATCGAGGTCGAGAGCACGCCGGGAACCGGTACTCGATTTCGGGTCTTGTTGCCGACGGCACCAATTCCGTGATCTAACTTTTCCAGGAAAACGTGATGCGATCGATCGCCAAGCATACTCTCTTGATCGTGGACGATGAGCCCGACGTTTGCGACTCGGTACATGACTTGCTGCGTCGAGAGTTTCGGGTGCTGAAAGCGCATAGCGGTCAGGAAGGCTTTCGGATGATGCAGGAGGAGGAAATCCACATCATCATGACCGACCAGCGAATGCCGCAGGTCACCGGGGTCGAGCTGCTGACCAAGGTCAAGGCCCGGAACCCTCGGGCGGTCCGGATGCTGTTCACCGGTTATGCCGATCTGGAGTCGATCATCGCGGCGATCAACCAGGGCCACGTTTACCATTTTTTGAAGAAGCCCTGGCAACCCGAGGAATTGCTCGAAGCGGTCCGTCAGGCTTCGCTCGAATATGAGCGATTGATTGCCGAGGCCGAGGAAAGCGCGGTGCTCCGGGTCGAGATCGCGACTCTTCAGAAACGGGTGGATCTCCTGGAAAATGAGGTTCGCCGCCTGGGCGGTGAATCAACACCCCAGAACCACTGATGGGGCCGGGACTGAACCCGGAAGTGAATCGACGGAGGAGCTCTCTCGGAGTCGGCAATGCCTTCGGATCTTCGGCGACATACCTTGCTCGTGGTGGACGACGAGCCTGACGTGCTGGAAAGTCTCCGTCATCTGTTCCATCGGGTCTATCGAGTCCTGACGGCCGACTCCGGAGCCTCGGCTCTCGAAATCCTCGCGCGCGAAGAGGTCGAGGTCGTCCTGTCGGATCAGCGGATGCCCGGGATGAGCGGCGACGCCTTTCTCGCCCGGGCCCGGCAGATCAGGCCCGACGCCGTCCGGATTCTGTTCACCGGTTACGCCGATATCCAGGCCGTGATCAACGCCGTGAACGAAGGACGGATTTTTCGCTACATCCTCAAACCGTGGGACCCCGCCGAGCTGGAAGGGATCATCAAGCAGGCCGTCGAGCAATTTGAACTGCTCGCCGACCGGAAGCGGTTGATCGAGCAACTTCAGGACACGAATGCCCAGCTTCTCCAGGCCAATCAGGAACTCGCGGAGGCGAACCTGCTCAAGACGGCGTTCATCGAGGTCGCCAGCCACGAATTCAACACGCCCATCACCCTGGTTCTCGGGCTCAGTGAGCTGCTCAAGCTCCTCAATCCCCAGCGCGACTCACGGGAGACCGAGGTTGTCGAACGGATTGTCGCGGGAGCCCGACAACTGGCCCGGCTCGTGGCCAGCACCTTGACGCTGATGCGGGCCGAGGATTTTCGCCAGAACCTCCGGCTCGAACCGGTCCAACTCGGTCCGCTGCTGCGGGATGT
>JAJYCH010000654.1 GCA_021778575.1 Planctomycetota bacterium | reverse complement strand
TGTTTGCCCGGTCCCGCTCGGCGATCGGTGCATGCACGAGTTCGTCGCCTCGGCCCGGTCGATGGCTCGCGATCGCGGGGTCCGGGCGATGGATATCGGCAAACGTCTGATCGATTACAACTATCACGCGCCCACGGTCTACTTTCCGCTGATCGTCCCTGAAGCGCTGATGATCGAGCCGACCGAGACCGAGAGCCGCGACACCCTCGAAAAGTTCGCCGACGCGATGCTCGCCATCGCGAACGAAGCTCCCGAGGTTCTCCACGCCGCTCCCAGCACGACGCCCGTCTGCCGCCCCGACGAGGTCATGGCGGCCAAGACGCCGATCTTGAAATGGACGCCGTGAACCGGGCGGAGGGTCCTTGATCAATCGGCGGCTTTCGCCTTGTAAGCGGTCTGAAAGCTGCCGACGTAATAGCCATAATCCCGGCAAGGGAGGAACGAGGTCCCTTGCCGGCCGCCCAGGACGATGAAGCTGAACTGGATCGACAGCATCACGGCCTGGAACAGGATGATCGTCAGGATTCCGAACGCCGTGGTCGCCCAACCGAGGATGGCCAGGTTCGTCGCCAGCCTGATGAACACCGTGGCGATCAGCCCCAGAACGGTCAGGACGATCAATCCCAGAGTCGCGACGAGCAACCGGACGCCGATGATGTCGCCAAACACGGAAATGGCGCTCAAGCCGTGAGCGACCAGCCGGACAAAGTTCATCCCCGACTTTCCCGAGAGCCGACGGGCCCGGTGCGTCGGGATCGTATCAAACGGCTGCTGCGACTTGACGACGGCCGCGGCGTAGTGGTTCCAGAGTTCGGAGACGACAATCAGGCTGTCGAGCCGGCTCCGAGGGATCGCGCTGAAGTTCCCCACGCGGACTCCCATTCCGACCAGCACGCGATGTAACAGCTTGTAGAGCTTGTAGAAAAGAACGAAGGTCCAGTTCTCCGATCGTCGGGTTCGCTCGGCGAAGATGATCTTCTGCCCCCCTTCCCCGTGATATTTGGCGAGGAGGCGCGGAACGTCGGATGGGGCATCCTCGCCGTCGGAGTCCATCAGAACGACGGTCGAGCAGCGGATCTGTTCCCAGATATAAGAGAGACCGATGGCGATGGCCCGCTGATGGCCGAGGTTCCGGCGAAGCCCGAGCAGGTCGACCCGGTCGAGAACGGCAAAACCATCGCCCGGGAAGTCGGCTGGGAGGTCGAGTGTCGAGGCATCGTTGACCAGGATCACGCGGGCCGACGAGAGATGCCCCTGGAGCGCCTGATCGAGTGCCTTGAGCAGGAGTCGACAGGCGGCCCAGTCGTTATAGAGCGGGATCAGAATGACCACGCCATCGTCGGGATTGGCGATACCGAGCGGATTTTCCAAACGTGATTTCTCGATCCGGGTTCGCGAGGTCAGGCGAATCATTCCCCTGAAAAGATCGGACCGGCCGGACCCTCCTGGCCAGTTTTTTCCGGACGATCAGCCCACCTTGACATACTCTCCCCCCATTTTCGAGCCCGAGACGGTCATCCGGTGCTGGCCGGTCAACCGCCAGGTGCTCAGGCTCGGCCCGGTATCCAGAGTGACCACGATGGCGATCGCGAGCGCGAAGGGCAGGAAGTTCAGGTCGTCGAGTCCCGCCGGTCGAAAGCGATCGAATGCCAGAAGGCCCACGAGGATCGTGCAAATCGGTCCCAGAAAGACCTTGTCGTATCCGGGGATGATCCAGTGAAACGTCCTGATCCGTCCCAGGAGACTGATCGGCGGCGCATATCCACTACAGTAGAGAATTGTCCGGACCGACGCGAGAATTCCCACGCCGATCGTGAAACCTTTCTGGACCAGGAATAACTGGTCCGCCGGATTCGACCAGAGCGACTCGGCGGCGAACAGATACCAGCCGGTCATCAAGCCGATCATCAACCCATCCCCTTTCGAGACCAGGCGACCAGGCTTGAGCGGCGGCTTGAGCTGATCAAACGGCCAGCCACAGCTATCGACCTGACCCTTCTGAAGTTCTTGCGTCGACCGGGCTTCGGTAAAGAAGGGCCAGGGAAACTTCTTGAGCGCCACATGAAGTCCAACCATGCCAACCAGGTAGAACGCCGCCAGGATCGCCAGCATGACCTTGGGCTCGGGCCAGAACCGGATCGCCAGTCCCACACCAAACAAACCCAGATATCCGAAGGCTTTCGTCCCGTTCCGAAACGACGATGACGACAGCGAGATCAGGTAGCCGACCAGGAACAGGGCCAGACACTGGTATGGGATCAGAGGTCCGAGAAAGGCCCCCATCACCGCCAGTCCCGAGAGTGGCAAAAGATCCTCCCAGACCAGATGAATCGGGCCGCCGGGAAGCGCCTTGCCGGCTCTCCAGGGGCTTCGTTCGAGCCATGCCAGGTAAGCCGGCTGGGTGGCGGGGTAAAAGTTGGTGAACCGCCAGCAGCCGTAAAACACCGCGATGAATCGCACGACGAACAAGCCCGGACGTGGAATATCGATCGGTTGCTGGATCTTCCATTCCAGGAAGATGAAGGGGCCTTCGGCGAGGGCAAATGCCAGGACCACGCCGAGGACGACCGAGTCGGACGGTAGGACCACGCGGAGCCGATGGATCATCTGGCGAAATCCTCGAAGTAGTCGTCAATTCGTTTGGTGGTTTCCGGATAAATCAGCCGTTCGAGCACATCCCCCAGCGACCCTCGACAACCGGTCGAACGCCGGAGACCTTCGAGCGTATCAAACGCCAGGATCTCCCCTCGATGGAGAATCACCACCCGGGTGGCGATCTCTTCAACCAGTTCGGGGACCGGGCTGGTCATGACGATTGTCAGCTCCTTGTTCCGAGCATGGCGGAGAAAGACCCGTTTCAAGGCCATCAATCCTGACGGGTCGAGTCCGCCCGAGAACGGCTCGTCCAGCAGCAGAACCGGGGCCTCGGTCACGAGGGCGGAGCAGAGCGCGACTTTCTTCTTCTGGCCGGCTGAATAGGTCCGGATCGGCGAATCGCCTTGCTCCTTCAGTTCGAAGAGGTCGAGCAAGCGACTGACGTGCTCCATCAGTCGATCCGATTCCACCTCGTACAGTCGACCGACGGCGAGCAGGAACTCGCGACCGGTTCGGTTGCCAGGGAGCCAGGGCTGGTCGGGGAGGAAGACAGCGGTCTTGCGGATCGCCATCTCGTCGGCGACCGAACCGCGCCTGAGGTGCCCATTGATCCGGATTTGCCCCTTGTAGGGAGCCATCAGGCCACCAATCACGCCGAGCAAGGTCGACTTGCCCATGCCGTTGGGACCGATGATCACCACGACCTCGCCGGCCTCGATCCGGAGATTGATATTTTTCAGAACAGGTTTAACACCATAGTGATGCGTCACGTCGATCAATTCGATCACGAAAGCATTCCCTCCCTCCGGCCGGACGTGAATGACTCCACGAGTCTAATCACTTGAAGTGCCCGAGACACCAGACATCCCCCTCGGTTGCCGCCATTTTCCGATCCGAGGGGTCGGAAACTCTCCGGCACTTGGCCTTGAATCACGACGATGGACCGTCAATGATGGGATCTCTTGCGGCCCTAGCTCAACGGCAGAGCA
>JAJYCH010000017.1 GCA_021778575.1 Planctomycetota bacterium | reverse complement strand
CAAGCAAAACACATATTTTATGCTTGGTGATAAATACGAGTATGTTGAACGTCAACCCGATCAGGCTCGTTCTCAAGTCATGAAACACAGTAGGGTCGTCGGTGCCTTGAACCAAACAGTCTCACCCGAGCGCATTCTGTTTTATTCATATTTCAATAGTCTTGATCCAGCGGCGATGGGCTATCAGTTTCTGGGGTGGGAGGAGATCGACGGCCATCGCTGTTTAAAGATTCAGTTGAACGTTGCCAGGAATAGGCCGGGACAGACCCTTCAATTCTGGATTGACATGGAACGTGGTGGACATCCCCTGCGAGTTGATCGGCTGCGTGGAGAGAAACGTTCGGGCCGAGTCGAGAAAATTCGCCTCGCCCAGTTTCCCACACAAGACGGCAAGCAGGTCTGGCTCCCTGTTTATGGTGAAAACCTTTCCTTCATGGGCGGAATTGGTGAGTATCTCGACAGCCCGACCTTCCGCGAGACCTATTCACTGGTCGACGGCACAATCCAGATCAACCGAGGCCTAAAAGACGAACAGTTCTCGCTCGACTGGAAGGGCGGGATGCCGGAGACGGAGGGTCTCAAGAAGCTCAAGGACGAGTTCGGGCCAACTCCCCTGTACCGCAACGACGTGGTCAGCGTGCAAAAACGGCTTGACAAGAAACTGGCGGAGGCTGACCAGCAATCCGCCCGGCTCGATGCCTCGGCGGCTGGTCAGTCGTCGTTGAGCACGACGGTGGTCGTTCAACTGCTGATTGCGGTGGTCGGGGTCGTCTTGATTGTCGGGGCCGTTGTGCTGAAGCGGAGGCAAGGATGATCGGTTCGAGGCGATCGAGCCTCATTTTTTCGGCCGTCGCGGTCTTCTCGGTCGTCGGCTCGTCGCTGGTCCAGGCTGAGGAGCCGAAGCCCAAGCCTGTCTACGATTGCGGAACGATCGCACTTTATCACCTGCTCCGCTGGGAAGGGTATCCGACCAGCCTGCAAGAGCTTGAGGCAGCGCTGCCGCCTTGTCCGGTCGAGGGATACTCGATGAAGGAACTCAGAGATGCCGCCGGCCGGTTGGGGCTGAGGTTGGAAGGGATTCAACTTCCGGGCGGCTCGAAGCCTCCCGAGCGACCGGCGCTGGCTTTTCTGAAGAATGGCGACCACGGCCATTATGTGGTCGTTCGGCCCGTCGGTCACTCGGGAAGTTTGGTTCAGGTCGCTGATCTCGACCTCGCCCCTTCGGTCGTCGAAGCCTCGAAACTTTACGCCCGATCGCACTGGACCGGAATGGTTCTGACACGGGATCAGCCAACTCCCTGGCGAGTGGTGTTCCAGTGTCTGACGATTGTCGGGTCGGTTCTCTCGGCCTTGTGGCTCGTCAAACGGCGGAAGACTCGAACTTCCCTGGCGGTTTAGGACCGAAGATCCCGGTTCGGACGACCGCAGGGCCAACGATATTGAGAGAGCAGGCCGGACGATTGTCCGGCCTTTCGCCGCGCGCCGGCTTGATCCGATCGGCGGACGATTGTCCGGACGATTGGGTTCGTTTTGGACGTGACGGTAAACGGCCGGAAGTCCGGCGACTGCTTCTTCATCCATACTACGTGCCAAACCGAACGTGGGGATGGAATATCGCCACAAAGTCGCCGGGGTGAGCCCGAAAAATCCGTGCCGGCAACTTTTGTGGCTTTTATGAGGTGTGTTATCATCGTCAGCCCGCCCCCACTGAGACTCAAGCGCCTGACCCGCCGGTTTCCGTTCGAGACGACTCGGGCGAAGCCCTTTGGGAGTACTCACGATCATGAATCCCCTCTTACTGGGCCTCGCTTTGCTCGTCGTGGCGGGACTGTCGGCCGACGGAGTTCCCGGTCAGCTTCTCGAAGAGTCTCTCAACAAGGAAGATCCAGCCACGCTGGGGACCGCCGCTCGCCAGCAAGGGGATGCCGCCCGAGGCGCGCTCCTGTTCTATCAACCGTCCCTGAACTGCGTGAAGTGCCATGTCTCGATCGACGGCAAGCTCGACCCCATTGGCCCTGACCTGACGAAGCTGGGGCGCGAGGTGACCGATGCCTATCTGATCGAGTCGATCTTGCACCCCTCGAAGGTCATCAAGAAGGGTTACGAGACCGTCCAGGTCGCGACGGCAGATGGTAAGGTCGTCACCGGATTGATGGCCGAGGATCAGGCCGACCGGGTTATCCTCCGCGACCCGTCGGACGGCAAGCCGATCACGATCCTCAAGCGGGACATCGAACAGCGGACCGAAGGCGGCTCGTCGATCATGCCCGCCGGCCTGTTGAACGGTCTGAACTCGCGCGGGCAGTTCCTCGACCTGATCCGCTATCTTCGCGAGATCGCCGACGGTGGCCCCGACCGGGCCCGATCGCTCGTGCCCGATCCCTCGCGGATCGTGGGCTTGAAGGTTCCCGACTACGAACGCGAGATCGACCACGCCGGGATGATCGCCGACCTCGGTCCCGCCAGCCTGGCACGCGGCGAAGCCGTTTATAAACGAGTCTGCATCAACTGCCATGGCACAAAGACCGAGGTCGGATCGTTGCCGACGTCGCTCCGGTTCGCCTCGGGCCAGTTCAAGAACGGCAAGGACCCGCTCAGCCTGTACCGGACGCTCACCCACGGTTTTGGCCAGATGCCGCCGCAGACCTGGATGGTCCCGTCGCAGAAGTATGACGTGATCCATTACATCCGCGAGACTTATCTCAAGACCGACAACCCCGGTCAGTACGCCGCCGTCGACCGCGCCTATCTCGACTCTCTCCCCAAGGGGAAGACGCGAGGCCCGGCCCCTTCGACGATCGAGCCCTGGTCGGCGATGGACTACGGCCCGGCCTTGGCGGCGACCTACGAGATCAGCACCGACGCGTCGAACTTCGCCTACAAAGGGATCGCTGTTCGCCTCGATGCCGGTCCTGGAGGGGTCTCGCGGGGTCGAAACTGGAGCCTGTTCGACCACGATACGATGAGGCTGGCGGCGTCGTGGAGCGGGACCGGCTTCATCGACTGGAGCGGGATCAACTTCAACGGTCAGCACGGCGTTCATCCCAAGCTCGTCGGCCTTGTCGAACTGGTCAATCCCGCCGGTCCAGGCTGGGCCGACCCGCAAACCGGATCATTCGTCGATCCTCGGATTCGGGGCCGCGACGGACTGCCTTACGGGCCGCTCCCCCGCGACTGGTCGCACTACCGCGGCCAGTACCGGAGCGGTGACCGCGTGGTGTTCTCGTACACGGTCGGTCAGACGGAAGTTCTGGAGATGCCCGAGGTCGAGACCCTGGAGTCGTCGCCCGTCTTCGTCCGGAATCTCGCCATCGGTCGTCGCGATCGACCGATGGTGGTGCAGGTCGCTCGACGCGCGGGGTCGAAGTCACGTCTGCGACAGTTCAGCCTTGACTCGTCGCGATCCTTCGCCCTGCTTGAGCCCGAGCCGCCGGCGACTCCGCGACCCGTCGCCGATCGGCCCGAGCTTTCGTTCAATGGCAGCGCGTATTTCGAGATCGAGAAGCTTCAAGATTTCGACATGACAGACGGCGATTACTCGATCGCCGTCCGGTTCCAGACCCGCAAAGGGGGGACTCTGTTCTGCGAGACCAGGCCCGGCGACGATTGGGTCCACGACGGCAAGTCACTCTTCATTCGCAATGGCCGGCTCGTGTTCGACATCGGCTGGGTGGGCGCTCTCACATCGAATCGTCGGGTCGACGACGGAGCCTGGCACGACGCCGTTCTGACCTCGGAGGGGAAGACCCACCGGGCCCGTCTGTTCATCGATGGGAAGCCTGCCGGAGAGAAGGAACTGACGCCGCACGGGGAGCTCGACGGTCGAATCCATCGGGTCGGCTTCTCGGCTCCCGAGTTCCCCCAGCCGCTCAGCTACTTTGACGGCCAGATTGCCGAGGTCCGCCTGTTCAAGCAGGTTCTCACGCCCGTCGAGGTGGCTGGACCCTGGCAGGCGAACGACGCCCGGACCGTTGCCTGGTGGAAGCCTGGCGAAAGCCAGGGCGAGGTCGTCAAGGATCAGTCGGCTCATGGCTCGGACGCCCGGATTGTCCGAAAGGGCACGGCCGTCGCCGAGGACGCGGGAATCCTGGTCGGCGTGACTCCAACGATTCCCGGCCTGACCTGGTCGAACACCAGTGAAGGGGATCTTCGTCTGACAATCCCCGCTGGTAACGACCCGCTCCGGTTCGCGCTCAAGCTGGTTCGCGTCCCTCATGGCGGCGACGCCCAGGCTCTGGCTCAATCGATCAAGCAAGGGCCGCTCGCCGACCTGGCCGCGCTGATCCGAGGAGGGGCTTCGCGGTGGCCCGAAGTCCTGAAGACGCCGATCAAATCCGGTCCGAGCGATGGCCCGTTCGCCGTCGATACGTTCGGGCTCCCGGAGGTCAACCCGTGGCTCAGCCAGATCCGCCCGACCGGGTTCGACTTCCTCGCGAACGGCCGGCAAGCGGTCGTCTGCACCTGGGACGGCGACGTCTGGCTCGTTGGCGGGCTCGACGCGGGTTCAGGTGAACTATCGTGGAAACGGATCGCGTCGGGCCTGTTTCAGCCGCTAGGACTGAAGGTGGTCGATGGCAAGATCTTCGTCACCTGTCGCGATCAGATCGTGATCCTCCGCGACCTCAACGGTGATGGCGAGACCGACTTCTATGAGAACTTCAACAACGATCACCAGGTGACCGAGCACTTCCACGAATTCGCGATGGACCTGCAAACCGACGCCGCCGGCAACTTCTATTACGCCAAGGCGGCGCGTCACGGCAAGGTCGCCGTCGTCCCGCAGCACGGGACGCTGCTCCGGGTCAGCCCGGATGGTCTCAAGACCGACATCCTCGCCACCGGCTTCCGCGCACCCAACGGTGTCTGCGTCAACGATGACGGGACTTTCTTCCTCACCGATCAGGAAGGATTCTGGACACCCAAGAACCGGATCAACCATGTCAAGGTCGGCGGCTTTTACGGTAACATGTGGGGTTATCACGACGTGACCGACACGTCGGACACGGCCATGGAGCCGCCGATTTGCTGGATCACCAACGACTTCGACCGTTCCCCCGCCGAAGTTGTGCGGGTGACCAGCGACGCCTGGGGTCCGCTCAAGGGGTCGCTGCTGAACCTGTCATACGGCAACGGCAAGGTTTACGTCGTCCCTCACGAGACTGTCGGCGGCGTGATGCAGGGCGGAATGATCTCGCTGCCGATCGCGACCTTTCCGACTGGCGTGATGCGTGGTCGGTTTCACCCGAAGGATGGCCAGTTCTACGCCCTCGGGATGTTCGCCTGGGCCGGCAATCAGACCGATCCCGGCGGCTTTTACCGGCTCAGGGCCACGGGCAAGCCCATGTTCCTGCCCACCGCCTTGCAGGCGACGAAGCAAGGGTTGCGGATCACTTTCACCGAGCCCATCGACCGCGAGTCGGTCAACCCGTCGCAGTTCTCCTTGAAAACATGGTCACTCAAGCGGTCGGCCGGCTATGGCTCGAAGCATTACGACGAGAAGCCGCTGACTGTCGCCGCGACATCCTTGTCCGAAGATGGCCGGACGGTCTTGTTGACCATTCCCGAGATTCATCCCACCCAAGGCATGGAGATCCATTACCAGCTCAAAGGCTCCAACGGCGTGACGATCGAGGGGAAGATTCACAACAGCATTCACAAGCTGGCGGATTAGCGAGAGCAAAAATGGTGGACCGCGCCGAGCCTGGCACCACCCGAAGTTTTCAGTCCCAAGTCCCAAGTCTCAAGTCCCAAGTCCCGAGTCCCGAGTCCCGAGTCCTGAGTCCTGAGTCCCCTGGAGCAAGATCGTGTGGAGCCAGAACTACGACCCGCTCGGAAATTGGCCGCTGTCGACCTTGCTGGCGGCGGTTCCGGTTCTGGTGTTGCTGGGCCTGCTCGCTTCGGGCAAGGCTGCGGCCTGGGGCGCGGCTCTGGCGGGGCTGGGGGCGGCGGTGATCATGGCGGTCGGGCCGTTTCAGATGCCGGTCCACCTGGCAATCGCGGCGGCCGGGCATGGAGTGGTCTTCGCGTTCTTCCGGATCGTCTGGCTGATCATCGCGGCGGTGTTTCTTTATGACATCGCCGTGGCGACCGGCCAGTTCGAGATCATGAAGGCGTCGATCGCGCGGCTTTCAGGCGACCGGAGGATTCAGGCCGTCCTGATCGCGTTTTCGTTCGGCGCTTTTCTGGAAGGAACGTCGGGCTTCGGGGCTCCGGTGGCGATCTCGGCGGCGTTTCTGGTCGGTCTGGGGTTCAAGCCGTTCCAGGCGGCGCTGCTCTGCCTGATCGCCAACACCGCTCCGGTCGCCTGGGGCGGGATCGGCACCCCGCTCCGGACCCTGGCGCAGGTGACGGGGCTCGACGTCGAGGCGCTGAGCATGACCTCGGGGCGGATCTTGCCGCCCTTGTCATTGATCTTGCCGTTCTGGCTGGTCAAGTCGATGGCCCCCTGGCGCGCGACGTTCGCCGTCTGGCCCGCGCTCCTGGCCATCGGCGGGTCGTTTGCGTTGACGCAATTCACCTGGTCACACCTGGTTGGTTTCGAGCTGGTCGACCTCGCCTCGTCGGTCATCAGCCTTCTGGCTGGCGTGGTGATCCTTCAGTTCTGGAAGCCGAAGGACGAGTGGCGATTCGATCACGACAAGCCGCTCTCGGCGAGCGTTTCCGGTCTGGACGACGTGATCGACGGCGCGGCTCAACCCGGCCCGAAGCTGACCCTGGGCTCGGTCGCGAAGGCCTGGATGCCGTTCGTCCTGCTCTCGATCACGGTTCTGATCTGGGGCGTCCCGAACATCAAGAGCCGGATGGTCGCCCACGAGTGGAATTGGGAAATCCCTGAACTCCACCAGAAAATCTTCCGGGGCGAAGCCCTCACCGGGCATCCCCAGCCAATTCCCGCCGACAAAGAAAAAGCGGTTGCCGACATCGTGCCGCTCTCCTCGACCGGGACGGCGGTGTTCCTCGCGGCGGTGGTCAGCGGCCTCTTCCTGGGCGTCCGTCCCGACAAGCTCGCGTTGATGCTGGCGGCAACCACGAGGCGGCTCATCCCCGCGATCGTGGCGATCTTCGCGATGCTCGCGCTGGGGTTCGTGACCAAGGCGTCGGGGATGGACGTGGTCCTGGGCCTGGCGTTCACCCGGACCGGCCCGTTGCTTTATCCCGTGTTCGGGACGCTGCTCGGCTGGCTCGGAGTTGCGTTGACGGGATCAGATACGTCGAGCAACGTCCTCTTCGGTAATCTCCAGCGAGTGACGGCCGAGAAGCTGGGTCTCTCACCCGTCTTGATGGCCAGCGCCAACACGACCGGCGGAGTGATGGGCAAGATGATCGACGCCCAGTCGATCGTCGTCGCCGCCGCCGCGACCGGAGAAGAAGGCAAGGAAGGAGAGATCCTTCGAGCCGTGATCGGCCACAGCCTGGCCCTGGCCCTGATGGTCGGGGCGATTGTGTGGGTTTATGCGCACCTGTTGCCGGGTTTTGTGGTGAATCCCTGAGCGAGGAAATTAACACGGACGCCCCACCGGACCAGAATTCTGGCACGGCGGAGCGTCCGATCAGTTCAGTTCTTCCGGCCTGGATTGCGCGAGGCCCGAACAGGAGAGGCGGGCCACGTTATTCCAGTGCCGGTAGAACGGTGCGGTCGGGCCTGCGGTGTCTCGAATCGAGATCCTGGCCCGATCGCTCAGCTCTGGCTTCGGCCATGGGTGAAGTGGGACTCCATCTGGTGACAGAACGAACGAGCCTCGCCCGCGTCGGGGGCTTCGGCCGACCGACCCTGGTACGATTCCGGGGCTTCGGCATAATGACCACCGCAGTCAGGAGCTTCGGCGAAGCTCGGGCGGTAGGTGGAGGTGGGAGCCGGTTCCGAGATGACCGACGGGATCAGACGTTCGAAGCGGATCGCAACCGACATTGGGGACCTCCCCGCGCGACGCGGGTTAAACCGGGGGTGGAGTCCGGGAGGTTCACCGGTGCGAACCGCAAGGGGACTCCATCCCGCGACCGACCGTTTCCACTCGGCCAGCCGCCCGATGGCCCCAATCAGGGGCCGCCGGAGTCGTTTGAGGGGCGAATCGAGCGCCGCCCCGGAAGCCGGGTCGCGGACGATCGGGCCGATTCCTCGAACGAGCCATCTTGATTTTACCTTGCCAATGCGCGTCGGGCCAGTCGATTCCGGTACGATTGATCGAGAGACGGTGAACCGGGCAACTGTTAGCGAGCGCGAAAGGGCATCCATGAAGATCGGCATTCTGTCGGACACGCACGACCAGGTGGAGCGAACCTCGGAGGCGATCACCGCGCTGATCCGGGCTGGTGCCGAGATGTTGATCCATTGCGGCGACATCACCGAACCCGCTATCGTCCGAGAATGTGCTGGTCTGCCAACGACTTACGTCTTTGGCAATAACGACTACAACCACGTCGCGCTCAACAAGGCGATTCTCGAATCGGGAGGGACCTGCCTGGGCAAGGGGGGGACGATCACCGTCGAAGGGCGAACGATCGCCGTCACTCACGGCGACTCGGGACGCGAGATCAGTCGCCTGGCCGACACCAATCCCGACTACTTTTTGTCCGGGCACACCCATTGCGCCGATGACGAACGGCGAGGGACCACCCGCTGGATCAACCCCGGGGCCTTGCACCGCGCCAAGCCCTGGTCGGTGGCTGTTCTGGATCTGGCGACCGATCATCTCGAATTCCTGACCGTCGGCAATCGCCGTTGACGCCAGCCCTGCTTGAGGGAAAACCAGGGCAGCCTGGCCCCGGTTCTTAGAATGAAGGCATGACGCCGAATCGGGCGAGATCGCCCGGGAAGCATGGAGGGATCGATGCGACTCTGCCTGGTCGAGGATAACGCGGTCTCCGGTCTCGAACCCTTGACGCTGACCCGGCCGGTCTTCGACCTGCTCCTGGGTTCCAGCTCGCTCGGACACAAGCTCGCCCGGGCATTCGGAGTCGGCCCCGGCACGGCTCGCCGAGGTGCCGTCGTCCGCTCGTTCCTGGCTCCGGTCCAGCGAGTCCGCGACCCGCAGACCACCGTCAACGATGCCGACTGGCTTGCCCGAGGCCCGGTCCTGGTCGGCAATGGTCGCTGGGTCGCTCCGGTCGGGTTCAACGGGACGAGCGTCTCCGAAGGGGCTTCCTGGATCGGTCTTTGCGATGGCCAGCCCGCCTTCGCCTGGGTGGATGGGGCCGACGCGGTGGGCCTGCAAGCCGGCGGAGTCGACGGCTGGTTCGACGAGCTGATGACCCGGCTCGAATGCCGCGAGGTCGGCGGCGAGTGGATCGCTCGCCCCTGGGACCTGGTCGCCCGGAACCCGGATTACCTCACGCTCGACTTCGCGACGGATGCCAACCCTGGGCTCACCAACCGCCATCTCGCCAGCGCGGCGATCGTCGGTCCGTCCGACCGGCTGTCGATCCACGAGTCGGCCCGGGTCGACCCGTACACCGTCTTTGATACGACCAACGGACCGATCACGGTCGGGCAGGGGGCCTGGATTCAGCCGTTCACCCGGGTCGAGGGGCCGTGCTCGATCGGTCGCGACACCCAGCTCTTTCGGGCCAACATTCGCGGCGGAACCACCATCGGCCCGAACTGCCGGATCGGCGGCGAGGTCGAGGCGAGCATCGTCCACGGCCACTCGAACAAGTATCACGAAGGCTTCCTCGGTCATGCTTATATCGGTGAGTGGGTGAACCTGGGCGCGATCACCTCGAATAGCGACCTCCGGAACGACTACGGCGAGGTTCACGTCCCGATCAGCGGCGACCCCGTCGCGACCGGCCAGGCTAAGGTCGGCTGTTTCGTGGGCGACCACACGCGGACCGGTCTGGGATCGATGCTCAACACCGGCACGAGCATCGGCGTGATGTGCAACGTCCTGCCCGCCGGCCTGCTCTTGCCCAAGCACATCCCGTCGTTCTCCTCGGTCCTGTATGGTCGGGTCGCGCCCGGGTTTGCGCTCGACCAACTCTTCAGCACCGCCGAGACCGTGATGAGCCGCCGAGGCAAGGTTTTCGCCGAGGCCGAGAAACAGCTCTACCTCGACCTCCACCAGCAAACCCGCCTCGAACGAGAACGAGCGTTCCAGAAGGTCCACGACAAGCGAGGAGACGTCTGGCCGGTCCTGGCGGCCCGACGTTGAGAGCGGTCAGCAATCAGTGCTCAGCCAGAGGGCCGGATGATGGCCGACATCAAGAGTCCCCGACTGCTTTACATCAAAGGCGGCTTGATGCTGGTGGTCGGCCTGCTGGCCTCGGGGCTCCTGATCGCCGAGCATCCCACCGCAAAAGTCGCGCTCTTGCTGGCCCTCGCAATCTGGGGATTCGCGAGGGCTTATTATTTTGTGTTTTATGTGATCGAGCATTACATTGACGGAACGTACAAGTACGCGGGACTCTGGGATTTCTTGAGGCAGGTTTTCGAGAGGAACCAGGTCAAACGTTCATCGAAGGGGATCATCGAATGCGAGGCCCGCGATTCCGATTCACGATCCGTCAGTTGATGTTGGCCGTCGTCATTGCCGGGGTCGGTTACTGGTTGCTCGTCGTCGCGGTTCGGGTCGAGGCCGACTCAGAGAATCAGATGCTCTATCATTGTTGGACAACGATCCCGGACGAGCAGGAAGCTGATGATGAGAATGATGAGCCGAAGAGGAATCGCTTGATATTTCCAAGCTTCTACTCGCACGAAGCCCCCTTCTGGCCCAGGTACTGGCTTCGGCTGACGGGTCACGCGTGGCCTGGCGGCTTCGCCTGCCATTCCTGCGGCACGGAATCTGATACGCGAGCGAACCTCCTCGGCCCGAAATACCTCGTCATTCCCAGGAATTTTACCAGGTTGGACGTTTACCTTCGGGCCAGAGCGGAATTGAAGAAAGCCAAGGAGCAGTCGCTTTGAAGTCGTCTCTTGCCCCCTGCGGATCGGCTCACATCGGTCGATGAGGATCGCGAGATTGAATCGTGGTTTCATTTTGCTGGCTAATCGCGAGAGGTTGTTAACATGTTTGTTACCTCGCTCGTCTTTACTTCGGTCCTGCTATCGACTGCCAACCTGATCGCCCATAAGTTGAAATATCCTGGCAGGATGATGCTGGGTCTCTGTCTGATCTTCCTGTTTCTGGGTGGTTCGGGCTTTCTGGCGGCAGTCTTTCCGCCGGTGGGCTGGCTCGCGCTATTCTTGCCGGTAAGCCTGCTGATCTGGAAGTCGACTCGGCGAGGGCCGAGGTTGTTCCTCGGGCTCTCGTTGGTGGCCACGGTGGTCGCCTTTGCGATTCCGTCGGTCTCTGGCTATCGGGCGGAACAAGGTTTTGCTCGGCTTCGGGCTCGTTATCCGTTCGAGTCGATGGAAGGACGATCGCCGCTCGTCAAGGCTTCGGCTCGTGAGCATTCGTTGTCACGGGCGTCGCTCGATCGACTGGAGCGACAGGACCAGGTCAGTGAGAGGTGGAATCGTCGGGGCGAGGTGTTCCGGCGGTTGCACGAGGATTCCGTCGGCCTCTTCGTCCGCAATTTTGGCTTCGGGGTTGGTCGGATGATTCCCTTGATCCCGTCGGAGTCGAACCTGAAGATTGCTGGCCTGAGCATTCTTCAACCTGGTCCCCGGATCACTCGGACCGGATCTCCGGGCGAGTGGGGGCAGCCGATCGCGAGTTTGATGGGTGAATATGACCAGTTGCACGACGACAGCATCATCGAGTTCCTGGAGCCCCGGTCGTTCGGTTACGTCAAGGACCGCAATCACGTTGCCGGGTTCACGCCTCACCAGTTTCTTGGGCTTCCGGACCGCTCCGAGTGGTTAAAGCTGCAAACTCTCGACCTCGTCGGCCTGCTCCTGCATGAGGAGCCCCGGGTCTACGTTTCCGAGAACCTGCCGAGGATGGACGAACTCCGAGCCGCTCCGACCCGGCCGCTCGACCCGTTCGAGTCGGTCGCGCTGGCGTCGTTGCAAAGAGGTGAAGATCTTTGGATCGTCAGCGACAGTGGCAACATCCGGATGCTCGGAGCTATTCGAAGCACCAAGCAGTGCGTCGTCTGCCACGGTGGCGAACGCGGTGATCTCCTGGGGGCCTTCAGCTATACCTTGGCCGTCAAAGACGAGCCCCCGGTCCCGGCCACTGAGCAATAGCGCGGCTGGGTGGCGGAGTTACGGGACTCCGTGGCCCGGTCTTCAGACGTTGTCCGAAAGATGACATCGTGGCGGAGCATCTTTCCTCCCGGTACAGCGAAATAGACCGGATAGATCACGGGCGTTTTGGGGTCGGCTCGGAACGTGACCGTTGCCGCGATTGTCCTTGTTTCTCCGGGCTTCAGGATCAAGCGATCCAACTGGTCGGATTGATGGAAGTCGACGCATCCATCCGGGAAGCAAAGGAACTTCAGCCCGTAAATCGTGATCGGTTGGGAACCGCTATTCTTGAAGGTCACTTGATAGTCGGGGTATGCCTCTTGGATCGTCGTTTCAGGTACGCTTATCGACACTTGAAAATTCGACGACTCGTCTACCGTTCGAATCGCCAGACCAATCGCGATCAGAGCGATCGAGACCAGGAATAATCCGAACGGTATGATTTTGCGCAGGTTGTTCGGCATTTTCAGGAAGCCTCCTTCGCCATCCTCCGCTTGAGAAAAACCGAGCCGATCAGCAACACAACCCCGATGGCGAGGAAAATCTGCCAGGGAGGAATGCCGGGTCGGGATGGCAGGGTCGGTTCGGGAAGACCGCACGCGGACAGCCAGGGTTCGCTCGAACCGAGGTCACCGCGCGTCACCTTTTCATACGTTAACGTCACGGAGTTCAGAAATTCCCCACCGGGAGACTCGGTCTGCTTGTATTCAGAAAGCTGTGGAATTGGGGTGTTATCAATGGGTTCTTGATAGGCTGTGTGACCAACAAAATATCCCGTTTCTTTCGACTGATATTCCAGGGTGGCCTCATAATGATCGATCAAGAAATTCTCGGAGTTGATGACCGTCTTTCCCTTGAGGACCCGAGGGCCATTCCGCTTCGGTGAATCCGTCGTATATTCGATCGTCGCGAGAGGACCCGATTCTTCCCAACGGGTGATCTTGAAGGTTGGCTCGGCGATGATCGACTCCCAGGGTAGTATGAAAATCATCGCATCGGGAACGATCAGTTTTTTCAACTCGACAGCTTCATCGACCGCGTCTTCGAATGGTTGGAGGGAGTTCACGTCTAGTTTTTTCATGGACCAGTTCTGGCCGGAGAATTTCTCGACCACGAACCAATAATCACGGTTTGCCGCTGTCACGATCGAAAATGGGCCGGTGCCATCAGTGCTACTCTCACCATGATAATCCCACACAAAGGCATGTTTGGATGCATTGAAGCGGTTGGTTGTCAAGACCTTGTCGGGTTTTCCAAACTTATTGATGCGTGAGTCTGTCACGGTGAATTTTGTCTTCAGCCGAACGCTCTCAACAGCCTTGATGCTTGCTTGGGTTTTCTCCCGAAGCGTTTGCTCGTCCGCTGGTGTGGCAATAGTCATGAAAGCTATGGATAGATAGAATGTAAACATGAGATTTTTCTTGTGCAAGCGTCAAAAGAACATGTTATGGCCGCACTATCAGAGCGAAGACCAACCGAAGAAGGATCGCCGGAAGCTGAGGAAGATCGGCAGTCAAGCCATGGATTTCCAGTTGATGCGAACGTTGCTCCGAAGTTCAAAGAAGGCGAATCTCTGTGCCGTGTTATTCTTGACCTGCTGAGTAAAAATAAAAGATACGACAGTTGTCTTCAAGGAGAAAATGGAAAAATCTGTCAAGCGGATTCGTTCTTTAAGCTGAACAGTTGTCTGTGGCTTTGAGTCACGATTCGAGCCAAAAAGAAAAGCCATCGAAGCCGTCCCGTTTCCGGGGCGACTTCGAGGAATGTATTTGTGATTACCTATAATTAGTGTCTATTCAAAGCGAGTCCAAGAACGCCAGAAGCTGGGTTTTCTGGGCTGCGGTCAGGGTCGAGTAATTGTGACTGGCGGCGGCTCCTTGGCCGGCGTGGAGCTGGATCGCCTGGGCGACGGTTGTGGCCCGGCCGTCGTGGAGGAAACTGGGCTCGAACTTCAGGCCCCAGAGGGGTGCGGTTCGCATCTGGGTGGGCGTGGCCGAGCCTTGGGGCATCCCGTCGCCGAGGGTTCCCATGTCGTGCAGGAGGAAGTCGGAGTAGGGGGCGAAGGTCACGTTGTTGAGCGCGGTCGAGGGGCTTGGCCCGGTCTTCCAGGTCGGCGTGTGGCAGTCGGCACAGCCGATGCTGGTGAAGATCGTGGCTCCGGCCGCGATCGTCGGGTTGGGCGGGCCGGCGGGCGGAGGCGTCGGTGGGGCGTTGAAGGTCATGAAGTCGGTCAAGGTCTGGATCAAGCTGCCTGGCGCGTTGGGGCTGACGCTGGCCTGGTGCGCGGCGAGATTCATGATCGCGCTGCTGGGAATGGCATCGACCAGCCCGAGGCCGAACAGCGGGATCGACCGACGGTGGACGACGATCGTGGCCAGCTTCGGCACGACTTCGCCGGTGAAGTTCACGCCGTTGAACTTGCCGATCCCTTTGACTTTGGCCTGAAGGGTCGGGCCGCCGAAGGCGACCATCGGGTCGAACTGGTTATTGACGACCCGGCCGAACCGGGTGGTCAGTTCGAGGCTCGATCCGCCGGCGTCTTGCGGGCCGCCGTGGCAGGTGGCGCAGGACGATTCGTTGAAGACCGGTCCGAGTCCGCCGGGGACCGTGGCCGGCGCGAGGAACGCCTGCTTGCCCAGATTCCAGCGGGTCAGTTCGGCCCTGGTCAGGTTCGGCAACGGAACGGCCGCTCCGGGTGGCGTTGCGGGCGGAGGAGGCGGCGGACCTTGCGCGGACGCCGTCGCGGCCATTGTCCCGAGACTCAGCATCAGCGCTCCCGCGAGGTTCATGAATCGTCGCATGCCCATGTTGTCCAACCTTCGGTGACGTGATGGCTCGCCGATTCGTTGAGGAAAAAGTGTGTCGATCCCTATGAGGCGTGAGGGCGCCCCGGGTGATCCTTCGGCTCTCGGTCAGTCGTCGAGCGTGGATAACCGTCGAGAAAGGACCGCGACCGTCCCGGCTCAAGCCTGGAACACGTCGCGTAAGACGGTCGGGAACGCCTTGAAGGACGGTTCCCGGAAGTCGTCTAGGTGAAGAACGAGCTACCGCTCAAGGTTTCTACAGGCTGCCGACCAAATTTTGGAGGTGGTCCGAGGCGGAAAAGCGACGGGCCTTTCTCGTCGGGCTGGACAGTCAGTCGTCTTCGATCGAGTCGGACGAGGGTTCGGTCTCGGTATCGTCGCCGAGCGAGTGGATGGCGTCCTGGCGGTCGAGCCAGCGCCAGAAGCCGAAGCAGGCCGAGAAGAACGTGGTGGTGAGCTGGTTGATGAGCTCCTGATGGACGCCCGACTCGAAGTCGATCCACTGCTCGCAGACGACCCGACCGGTGGCCGAGGCGTTGGGGTCGTCGATCTCGAGGTAGACCTTGGGCAGTTTATAAAGGGCGTTCCACTCGTTGCAGAGCCGGAGGAGCCGGTCCCATTCGGCCCGTGGGATGCGCTTCATGGTGTCGCCTCGGAGGCAATACTGCTCGTGGTCGTCGCCCGAGGCGAGCAGGAAGAACCGGGGGTGGCCGAGAACCTCCTCGTCGTAACCAAATTCGACGACGAAATCGCCATCGGGATCGCGGAGGTAGTGGAGTTCGCTGTCATCCAGGAAGGTCTGGATCATGGCGTGTCCGAAGCTCTCGACAATCGCCATCCGAGCGACTCCTTTCCGGGCAAAGTTCTGGCGGTGGCTGGAACCGCCACGACATGTACCCTCATTGAAGCCCCCGACCGAGCCGAGTGCAAGGTGCTGGTCCCGTGGGAGGATAAGAGTCAACCGATCGGACCCAGCCGCCCGGAACGTTCGCGAGCGCTGCCGGAATCGGCCATCGGGATTGAGCATTTCACGACATCTTGAAGGCGGCCTGACTCAGTATGATCGGTCCGGACGAAGTCGGCCGGGTCGTCGAGACGGCGAGTTCCGGTCGGCCCGGCGATGGAGAGCCGGTTGTCGCCAATCACGGCGAGCAGGACATCACACGAGGCGATACGGTCGGTCGGTCAATACCTGGCGAAAATCGAAGCCAATCGGGATCGAGTCGCCACCCTTTTCCGACACTCGATTATCCGGGACAGAGAATAGATGGGCAAACCTTTCCCTGTCAGCGTTGCGACAGTTTTCGCCGGGCCTCAATAATATCGGACGGCCGTGGCAATATTAACGGAGAATTACCTTGTGGGATGGGGGATTCTGCTCGGAAATCGAACCCTCCGGCTTGCCCCGTGTCCTAGGATGGAAGAATCGTCGCCGAGGGTTTCGGGGGTCGGAACTTTCGCGAGGATTGGTGGTGGTTTGCCTGGGAAGGCGGTTGGATTCGTCATGTCGGTTGATGGCGCTGGTTCAAGTCGGGCGGGGGCAGGGAGTTCGGTGGGCTGGCGGGCCTTTGGGTTCCTGGCTTTGATGGTCCTGATCGGTTCGAGCACCGCTCCGGCGGCGAAGATCGCCGTCAGGAGCATTCCGGTGGGCTTGATCCCGCTGGTCCGGTTCGGCCTGGCGGGGCTTTGCCTCTGGCCGATCGTGGCCCGAGGGGCGCGGTTGAAGCGGATGTTCCAGGAAGACGGCTGGCGACTGCTCGCGGCGGCGGCTCTTTGTGTCCCGATCAACCAGGCATTCTTCCTGAACGGGGCGAGACTTGCTCCAGCGTCGCACATTGGCCTGATCTACGCGGCCTGTCCGCTGGTTGTCCTGGCTTTGGCCGCGCTTCTGGGGCAGGAACGGCTGGCCCCCGAGCGAATTCTGGGCGTCGCCCTGAGCGTTCTGGGCGTGGGCTTGATCGCCTTCGAGAACGTCTTGCGGGCAGATCCGGCGGGGCGCGACGTTTTGCGGGGCGACCTGCTTGAAGTGGGCGCGGTCCTGGCCTGGGGGGCTTACCTGACCGTGAACAAGCCGCTGATCAACCGCCACGGAGCCTTGCCGACGCTGGCGGCGACCTTTCTGGTCGGCTCGGTTCTCGATATCCCGGTGGCCCTCTTTACCTTGCCAAGCTGGCCGCCACTGTCAAGCGTCTCGACGGCCGGCTGGCTGGGGCTGGCGTACCTGGCGGTGGTGGTGAGTATTGCCGGTCTAGCCTTTCAGAACCTGGCGATGCGAAGCCTCGACGCCAGCCAGGTCGCGACGTTCGGCAACGTCGCCCCGTTGCTGACCATTTTC
>JAJYCH010000653.1:2209-3587 GCA_021778575.1 Planctomycetota bacterium | reverse complement strand
AGGTGATCAAGGGGTCTTGGCGGGGTTGGACTTTTCCCGTTCTTCCTTGCGACGCTGTTCGTACTTCTGGACTTCGTCAGGATTGTTGGAGCCGTCAGCGGGCGGATTACCGCCGCTTCCACCGCAGCCGATCAACAGCGTCGAGATGGCGAGAGCCCCGAATCCAAGAATGAGCCGCTTCATCCGTATTCCTTGATGATTTCGAAGAAGTGATATTGTCGAGAATCGACAAGGCCCGGTTCCGCCCCGTCGAGGACAGAACCGGGCCGATTGCCTGATCGAACCGGGTCAGAGCGCGTCGGCGCTGATGATTTCTCCACCGTTACGGCTTCCCACACCCCACCAGGTGGTCGGGTTGATGGTGTTCTTGATGAAATGAACCGAACCGTCAGCGAAGGCTTCGTTCACGCCACCGGGGTGGAAACTGCTTGGCGGGGCGCTGCCGATGATGGTGACGTAGTAACCAGCCCATTTGCCGTTGCCATCGGTGCTGTCCTGCGTGTTCGTGCAGGGGATCTGGTTCGGCGTACCGAAGTGGTTATACGAACTGATGACGAGCCAGTCGGGGAAGCTCGCGGCCCACATCTGGCCGTTGCCACCGCAGTAGCGAAGTCCGGTTGAGCCAGGGGCGGACGCACAGGACTGAAGCATGGTGAGTGCGCCGGCGGAACCCGAGCCGATAGCGGCACCGGTTGGGCTGTGGATCGCACAACGGTTCACATTGCTTCCAGCCGCGTTGATGGTCGCGGGCGTGGTGCTCATCCCCAGCATTCGTTCGCTGATCAACCCAGTGTTCGAGGTTCCATCGACGATTGACGCGATCGTGACCGGACCCCAGCTGGCACCCGGGTAGAGGGTCGGATAAGAGGCTGCGGCTCCGTTTCCATAGGAGGCGGTGCCGATCAGGCCATTGTTGACGGGAATAATCGTTCCGCTGTTCATTGAGATCACGCCGGGACCGCCGTTGTTCCCCATGTAGCTGGTCATGCCGTAGTAAGTCCCGTTGATGCCGGTGGCCCGAAGCGGGACCCATTGGCTCTCGGAAGGGCACATCAGGAACGACAGGTTAGCGGTGGTGGCGGTCGCGTTGGCCAAACCACCGACCCCTGTACCCATGATGTCGACATTGAAATTGATCGCGTTGAAGATCGAACCAGCTTCTGCGAACTGGATCGTTCCTGTGATCCAGGACGGCATCAGGTCGTCCGAACCACCCGACTGTAGCGACGGATTGCCCGTTTGCATCGGGAAGCAGGTGTTGCTGCTCTCATAGTTCATGCAGGCGAGGGCCAACTGTTTCATGTTGTTCGTGCATTGAATCCGACGGGCGGCGGCTCGGGCGGCTTGAACGGCCGGCATGAGCAAGGCAATGAGGACG
>JAJYCH010000653.1:0-2199 GCA_021778575.1 Planctomycetota bacterium | reverse complement strand
CGCGATGATCGCGATCACGACCAGCAATTCAATCAGCGTGAAACCGCTCGGGTGTCGAAGACGACTCGGCATCAAATTCTCTCCGTTCGAATGAATCAATAGAAAACGAGTAGTCGGCCGGATGAAGCATCATCTCGAACCGACTTGGGGGGGAGCCTACAGAAAAGCTGGAGATTTCCGGCTCAAAGGTGAAAAAGCAAAGTCTGGGAGAGAATTCTTTGCTCGATCATCGTCTTCTGGCACGCGGCGGATTGTTCGAGGAAGAAGAGTGGATCTCTTTCGAACGTGCATGACAAAGTGATCTTGGCCCGCTTTTTTGTGAATTGCAAGCACAATCCGGACTCGACTGCGGAACTTTTTTGACAAAATGGTGCTGTCAGGCATCACTGGCGGGTATAAACCCCAGGAATCGGCCACCATCGACCCGATAACAGGCGCCGGTGGCGTAGTCCGTCCCTTCGAGCAGATAGAGGATCAAGCGGTTGACGTCGGCCGGGTTTCCGACTCGCCCGAGCGGGGTGGTGGCAAGAACGGCGGCCTTCTGGGCGGGGGACTGGTCGGGCGGCGGGTCGATCGTCCCTGGCTGGATCATCGTCACGGTCACGTCGGGCGCCAGTTCGACGGCCAGGGCCAGGGTCATGGTCGTCAGCCCCCCCTTGGCCACCAGATAAGGAAGATAGTTCTTGTACGGCCGTTCGGTCGACCAGTCGCCAATATTGACGATCTTCCCCTTCAAGCCGGCCTCGTTCGCCGACTGGGCCAGCATCCGTCGGGCCGCCGCGACGGCCACGTGGTACGGTGCGGCCAGGTTCGCGGCAATCATGGCGTCGAAGTCCGCCGGAGTCAGCGAGTCGAACGGAGTCCGCTGAAAGATGCTCGCCATGTTCACCAACGCATCGATCCGGCCCAACCGTGCGACGACGTGATCAACGGCGCGGTATGCCTCGACCGGATTGGCCAGGTCGGCGGCGACGGCCAGGCCGGGCACCCCTCGTGATTCGACCTCGGCGACGGTCCGCTCGATCTTGTCTCGGCTCGTGTGATACGTCAGCGCGACGCGGGCTCCCCGGTCGGCCAGCAGGAGAGCCAGTTCCGAACCAACCCGACGCCCGCCGGTGATCAGAACCACCTTGCCGTCAAGATTCATGATGCTTGAAGATTCTCATGCCGGCGAACCGTTCACCCGTCCCCTCGCGAGTCGAGGGAACGAGTGGGCGGTCGGAAGGCAGTTCAATCAGGGCAAATCGCGGACCAATCAACGGGCGCTGAACTTGTAGATCGTGGTGGTCGTGTAGGTCTGGCCCGGTCGGAGGATGGTCGATGGGAAATTGGGGTGATTGACCGAGTCGGGGAAGTGCTGGGTCTCCAGGCAGAACGCCTGATTCTTCTTGTAGACCACGCCGCCCTTGCCCGTCACTTTCCCATCAAGAAAGTTGCCGGTGTAGAACTGGATACCGGGCTCGGTGGTCATCACTTCCATGGTCCGGCCCGACTTGGGGTCATGGACCACGGCGACCGGGTTGGGGAACTTCGCGTCCGGGTCGATCACGTAATTATTGTCGTAGCCGCCCGGTTCTCCTTTGATCTGGCTGATTCGCGAGCCGATGGCGGCGGTCTCGGTAAAGTCGAGCGGGGTTCCTTTGACGGGGGCGATGGCTCCGGTGGGGATCATCGTCTCGTCGCCCGGCGTGTAGTTGGCGGCGTTGAGCTTCAGCTCGTGGTCGAGGATCGTCCCCGAAGCCGGTCCGGCGAGGTTAAAGTACGAGTGGTTCGTCAGGACGACCGGCGTGGCCTTGTCGGTCGTGGCCTTGTAGTCGATCTTGAGTTCAGCCTTGTCGGTCACGGTGTAGGTGACGGCGACGCTGAGGTTGCCGGGGTAGCCTTCCTCGCCGTCGGGGCTGGTGTAGGTGAACTTGACGGCTGGTCCAGCGGCTCCGGAGACGTCCTCGGCCTTCCAGACCACCGCGTCGAACCCTTTCAGGCCGCCGTGCAGCGTGTTCGGTCCGTTGTTGATGGCAAGTTTGTACTCCTTGCCGTCGAGCGTGAACTTCGCGCCGCCGATCCGGTTGGCGACCCGGCCGACGGTCGAGCCAAAGTAAGGATGGCGGGTCAGGTAACCGTCGAGCGAATCGAAGCCAAGGACGATGTCGCCGGGCTTGCCGTTGCGGTCAGGGGTGATCAGCTCGGTCAAGATCGCGC
>JAJYCH010000652.1 GCA_021778575.1 Planctomycetota bacterium | reverse complement strand
GTGTCCCTTTTCGGATGAAATCGCCGGCGAACATCCCGCGAATCTGCCCGAGGCTGACGTGCGACTCGTCGATGAACAGCAAGCTGTCGGTCGGGAAGAAATCCATCAAGGTGTTCGGTGTCTCGCCCGGCTTCCGGCCCGAGAGATGCCGGCTGTAGTTTTCGATCCCCGAGCAATAGCCGACTTCCAGAAGCATCTCGATATCATAACGGGTTCGAGCGGCCAGCCGTTGCATCTCCAGCAGTTTTCCTTGCTCCTTCATCTGCTGGAGTCGTTCTTCGAGTTCCTGCTGGATCGCCGCGACGGCTCCTTGAATCCGGTCCTCGGGCAAGACGAAGTGCTTGGCCGGATAGACCTGCATTTCCTGCTTCTTTTCGAGGACGGTGCCCGAAGTCGGGTCGATATGGGCCAGGGTCTCGACCTCGTCGCCGAACAGTTCGATCCGGAAGCCGAATTCCTCGTAGGCCGGCCAGAGTTCGATGACGTCGCCCCGGACCCGGAACTTGCCTCGCGAGAAGTCGATATCGTTCCGCTCGTACTGGATGTCGACGAACCGGAGGAGCATCTCGTCGCGGTCGATGATCTGGCCCACCTGGAGCGGGACCATCATCTTCCGGTAGTCGTCGGGCGAGCCCAACCCATAAATGCAAGACACGCTGGCGATGACGATCACGTCGTTCCGGCTGACCAGGGCACTGGTGCAGGCAAGTCGGAGCCGCTCGATCTCCTCGTTGATCGAGGCGTCCTTCTCGATATAAATGTCGCGCTGGGGGATGTAGGCTTCGGGCTGATAGTAGTCGTAATAACTGACGAAGTAACGGACCGCATTGTGCGGGAAGAATTCCTTGAACTCACCGTAAAGCTGGGCCGCGAGCGTCTTGTTGTGCGACATGACGAGCGCGGGCTTGCCCGACCGGGCGATGACGTTGGCCATCGTGAACGTCTTGCCCGACCCGGTGACGCCGAGCAAGGTCTGGTGCTGCTTCTTGTCGCGAATTCCTTCGACCAGCTTATCAATTGCCTGGGGCTGGTCGCCGGCCGGTTCGTAAGGGGCCACCAACTGAAAATCGGGCATGGTGAAATCCGCTCAGTGGGGTGGGACCGAAACCGGGTCGAACTGCAAGAACGGACGGATGGCGCTGGCCTTGGCTGGCCCGATGCCTTTGACCCGCTGGTCGAGATCGTCCAGCGACCGCAAGGGAGAGAGTTCGCGAGCCTCGACAATCCGTCCCGACAAGGCTGGGCCAAGTCCAGGGAGTGCCCCCAGAACGGCCACCGGAGCCGTGTTGGCGTCGACGAGCAAGACCGGCAAGGGACGAGGAACGCGGGACGAGAGGTCGGCCGAGACCCAGGCCAGTCCCCCTCCCAGCATCAAAGCCAGCCCGATCAGAACCGATCGTTCCGGAGCACCCCAGCCCAAACTGCCACCTCCTTTGAATACACGTTCAGTATAGGGAGATCGTGAAGCCGTCTCAAGATCGGTCCCGGCGAGACGAAAAATCGTCAAGAGACGAAGCGGTTCGAAGACCCAAATGTCCGGTCGATTGTAACGATCACAGCGATTTTCGTAAAAACCACAATAAGTTCGATTGGCGGCCTGATCCGTGGTTTGTTGTAACAAACCGTCACGGGCGAACTTGTAATCTCTCGCCAAAGTCGGCACGTCAATTGCTTGCACGACTCGAATCAGTCGTGAGATGACAATCTCGTGTCATTGGATATTCCGGGGTCGAGATTGGAGCGTCGAGCCGGAACGGCCGATCATGACGGTGGAGCGGGTTGTTCGGCTGGTTTTCGAATCCGGATGACCTGGTTGACGACGATCGCTCGACACGAGGCGAGGGGATTCTCGCCTCATGAACATAGGTAAGGAGACGCCGATGCGGACCTTGCGGACGACATGGGCCGCGGCCTGGTTCCTCGGGTTGGTGGGCTCGATGGCCTCTGCGGCGGACGAATTGACCACCCAGTTGCTCAGCTTTCGCCCGAGCTTCAAATGGGTCGATTACGACCTGCCGACCGAACCGGCCGCGATCGCCGCTTGCAAGGGGGAGGCGATCACCGGTGGTTACCAGCTTCGGGATGGTCAAGGAAAGATCCTCTGCCGCCTGATGTGCCGGAACAAGCCGGGCAAGGTCGATCAGTGGAGCTACTACCAGGACGGCTTCGAGTTCTATCGCGAACTCGACAACAATGGCGACAAGAGCCTCGACGAGGTCCGCTGGGTCAACGCCGCCGGCACCCGGATCGCGAAGGTCGTCAAAGGCAAGATCGTCTCCTGGTCGCGGATCTCGGCCGAGGAGTCGAGCAAGATCCTGGTCCAGGCGCTGGCGATGGGGGACGCCGACCATCTCGAACTGCTCGAAACGGTGATGGCCACGCCCGCCGAGCTCGAAGCTCTGGGCATCCCGAAAGGGGAAATCAACGCCATCGCCCAGGCCGAGAAGCAGCGGATCGCTCAGTTGACCGCTCTCCGGACCGGGCTGGTTGGCTGGGACGCCAAGACAACCTTCATGGGCTTGAGCGGGGCGATGCCGCACCTGATCCCCGCCGACGCCGGTCTGAAAGAGGACGTGATCCTCTGCGAGAGCGCCACGATCTTCGCCGGTTCGCCCAATCCGCAGGCCAATTCGGGGAACATGGCGTTCCTCCAGGTCGGCGAGATGATCAAGATCGGCGAGTCCTGGAAGTTCGTCGATCTGCCCCGCGTCGTGGACCCCAAGGGAGGAGTCGTCCCGGTTGTCGAAGGGGGCATTCGCTCGTGGGTCTTCCGCGATAATGCCGCCAGCCCGACGGGTGCCGGTGAGAATCCGCAAATTGCTCAGGCCATGCAGGCTCTCGCAACCTTTGACGCCGACAAGGCCAACCAGGCTCTCCTGAACGGCGGAGCGCCCGACCAGGCCAAGTTCTACGTGGCCCGGGTCGCCCCGTTGAACAAGATCGTCAAGGCCGCCGAGGCCGCTGGTGACTCCAAGATCGCGATCGATCACCAGAAGCTCATCGTCGATAGTCTCTCGGCGGCCTATGCCACGGGGCATTATCAGCCCGCGGCCAAGCTGCTCGACGAGATGAGCAAGGGGGCCGGAAAGGTCGCGACCTACGCGGCTTACAAGAAGATCGAGGCCGACTTCGCCCTCCAGAACGAAGCCAACCCCGGCAACGCGGCGGTCGCTCAGCAGGCCTGGATGACCAACCTCCAGTCGTTTGCCGAGAAGAATCCCCGCTGCGACGAGGCGCCGGCCGCTCTGATGCTTCTGGCCAGCACCAACGAGATGAACAGCAACGAGGTTGAGGCCCGGAAGTGGTATGCGGCTCTGGCCAAGGACCATCCCGGATCGGAATGGGGCAAGAAGGCCGCCGGAGCGCTGAACCGGCTCGACATCGTCGGCAAGCCGCTCGTCTTGAAGGGGATGGATCTTCGGGGCAACATGGTCGACCTCGCCCAGTATCGCGGCAAGACAGTGCTCGTCACCTTCTGGGCGACCTGGGCCAACCCCGCCAAGCGGGATATCCCGGAACTGGCCAAGCTGGCGACCAAGTACAAGGCCAAGGGGTTCGAGGTTGTCGCCGTGAATCTCGACAACGACAAG
>JAJYCH010000016.1:7342-17297 GCA_021778575.1 Planctomycetota bacterium | reverse complement strand
TCCAACCGGGTCGCCTTCGCCGCCGCGCGGACCGTCGCCGAGGCCGGCTCCGGCTCGATCCGCTTCAATCCCCTGTTCATCCATGCCAGCGTCGGCTTGGGCAAGACCCACCTGCTGCAGGCGATCGCTTCGGAGGCGCTCAGGAACAACTGGCGGTGAAACCCTTCGACCTGAGCGGCCCCTTCCGGGCTTCGAGAAAGTGTTCGCTCTGCCGGAGAAAGAGCCCCATGGATCGTGACGACCAATGTGTCCTGACTGAGGACGACACTCACGGACGTCGGTTCGACTCCGGTTGTTTGCTGCTGGAACCCAGTCACAACCTGGGCGATTTGCTCTGCCATCGTCCGGGGAGAAGGTTGCATCGCGTTCATTTCTTGCGTCCGACTGCCGGACGCTGAAACGAGACTTGAAAACCGGGAAAACGAAAAAACCGACGCGACCGAACCCCCATTGCGGCGGTTCCATCACGTCGGCTTACTCGGCAACTTGCCCCACGGTCGGCCGCGGTGCCTTTTGCTTAGTCTTCCGATATCGAATTTTTTCAACGTGTGGGAGTAATTTCTCCCACGCCTTGAATGCTAGAGGCTCGCCAGGAAAATAGCAATGGACACCATCAAGTAATCCTGGGAAAACACGATGTCGCTTGCGATTGGGCCAGAGTGCCTCGCGGGCCTCTCCCGCGATACCACAAGGCTATTTTCTCCGGGTCTCGCGGAAAGTAGGCGGCCTGGCAAGGGTGAAAAGCACGACTTCCTCGCCGGTCAACGTGCTGATGTCATGATGCAGGCTCACGACCTTGACACCCGTGATTTCTTCGACCATCGCCGTCATCGTCGGCCGCGCGACTTCGATCAAATGACAACGCACCTGCTTCAGCAGGTCCCTGCCCTTCTCGGCCGGGAGCGTCTTCACCAGATGCTGTTCAGCCGCCGTCAGGACTCCCTTGAGCCGGACCAAGATGAGATCATCGATCAGGTCAGCATCGACGTCCTTCCGCCCTCGGCCCATGTAGTCCTGCTCGAAACGCGTCATCCCCTCTGAAATCGCCCGTTCGATTTCACCTTGCGTCTTTAACATGATTCACTTTCTGACATTTTTCTTTTCCCATAATATTAAAGCATCCAATTGAAGCCACTCGTTTTGAATGAGGACTTCCAGGGCAACTTCGGAAGGGTGTGGTCGTCGTGGAAAGTCGGGTGGAGTCCCTGATCCAGGCAAAGGCCGGCGAGGCCCCCATGGATCATGATTCGGACGAACCCTGGACCCGTTCACGAGCAAATTGCATCGTGAAAATTGGCATCGGGCAGGATTCTTGCGACCGACAACCTTCGAATCGGCAACATCAATCTTGCCCTACCTGTGTGCTACTCGCATGCAAACCGCTCTAGAGTACCAGCATCGTCGATGATTCGCGACTTATCTTGTCAAGTGGCGAAGCGGTCGTCTGAACAGGATTTCTTCCGAGTCAGAGGTCTCGGCAACCTCAGGGACAAGCAGCGACAGATCGGTTCACGCGTGCATTACACACGACCCGATTCGTCCGAACCAGCCCAGGATGTCGGAGAGGGAGACTTTTTTCAGTGCTGGTCATAAGCGGCTGTCTCGTCCGCTAAAACAAGGCGTTTGGGCTCGATCGGCTCGGCTTGAATTGTTCGAGTTTTGATCGAGAGTCGGCTGGGTCGCTCCTGAATCTGGCCCGTGTTGGAACGATCCGGTCTGGCGACGGAGTTGAACGAGGCTCGTCATCGTCGAGAGAGTGACGGAGAATCGCGCGGCAAGTTGACGGCGAGAGCCTTCGCGGCGATCAACGGCGGCCAAGAGGCGTTCACGGAAATCATTTGACAAGAAATTCATAAGTCATCTCTTTACTAATGCCACATTTTTACTATATTCAAATTGTGTGCCAAGCGAATATAAACTGCTCCAAGGAGTCGTCCAGTTCGGCGAATAATTACTTCGCGAGAATCAAAAGTGTCGATTCAATGGAGAACTCGATTCAGGCACTTGAGGGAAGCTTCCGATGCAGATTTCTTGGAATCCGTCTTGGTTGAACAGGACTCCCGCACCGGTTAAACTGACTTGCCCGGAATCATGATCTTCTGGCATCGGAATGATTCGAAACCAATTGTTGGATTTTGCGGAACCCTTGGGCCTTCGCTCGGTACTGTCTTCCCTCGTGACGACAGGTTCTGGCAACGACGGTGGTGTGGATTCCCTGGCACGAAACAACTCGGTTGGATCAGGCTCCCTTCTCGCCGACTCCTTGATTGGCGGCTCTGGCATCATCAATTCCTAGGTTTTGTGAATGAGGGAAATCGATGAGCACTCAAGACGATGGAGTTGATCGCTCCCAGCCTCCTCGGCGGATGGTGACGGTCCGGGAAAACGTCGGTCACCTGCGATCGCCGGAACCAAAGCCGGCGACCGTCAAGGAAAATGTTCAGGCCGTGGAAAAGTCGATCGGCCAATCCGGCCTCTCGATCGAGAGCGATACCCTCGCGTTTCGACCGACTCACCGACCTTCGATGGCGGTTCTGACCGTTCAGGATGATGGTGAGGAGACCGGGGAGACGATCCGGATTCGAGATTCTCGATTCGAGATCGGTCGAGCCGAGGGGGATCTGATCATCCCTCATGACGGCGGCCTGTCCGGCAAGCATGCCGAGATTAGCCGGAGGTGGGAAAATGGTCAATTCAACTGGTATTTAAAAGATTTGCAAAGTACCAATGGTACATTTGTGAAAGTCTCGCGAGTGATTCTGGGTCCACAAAAAGAGATCTTGCTCGGAAGTCGTCGTTATCATCTGGAAGAAGCGACTCCCGCGCCGCTCATGGAAGCTCAGGCTCGGCCGAACGCTACCCGGAAGTGGCAAGTCGACGGGTCCTCGGAGATCGTTCAGCAGGGAATCGCCGCTCTGGTCGAGCTCAACGATCAAGGAACCGGTCAGCGGTTCAACTTGACGGGGACGGAACATTGGCTCGGTCGCGACCCGTCGCAGTGCTCGATCGTCATTGACGACCGGATGCTCAACCCGCGTCATGCCCGACTTCATCGCGATGCCAAGGGACGCTGGGAGATCGAGAATTCCCAGTCGCGCAACGGACTCTGGCTGCGCGTCGCCGAGGCGATGCTCGATCGAGGCGGGCAGTTTCAGTGCGGTGAACAACGATTTGTCATCAAGATTCTCTAGATTCGAGATTAACTCATGTCCGTCAATCGTGCGTGGACCATCGGAAGCGCCGGGGATTGCGACCTGATCATCGAACGACCTTCGGTTTCCGGGCACCATTGTCGGCTCGAACAGCGGACTGATGGCGATTTTCTGGAGGATCTCGCTTCGTCGAACGGGACTTTTGTCAATGGACATCAGATTACCTCGCGATCTCGGGTCAAGCGTGAGGATCAGATCCGCCTGGGAATGCAGGTGGTACTCCCCTGGCCAGAGAATGATTGGCCGGTGGGGACCAGGATTCTCCTGATCGGTCGCGGTGTCGAGACCGACGTGAAGATCGACGATTCCCGCGTCTCCGAGCTTCATGCCCGATTGATTATTGGTGGATCGAACGGGCCATACTGGATCGAGGATCTGAGATCCACCAATGGCACGTCGATCAACAAGGTCGGTCCAACCATCCAGCGATCTCGATTGCTCGAATCGGATCAGGTCTTTTTCGGTTCCCTCGAAGTCCCGGCGAGTCGCCTTCTGGGACGAGAGATCGCGTCCCGGAGCGTGAGTACCCCAATCCTGGAGTTCCAGGGCTCGCTGATGATCGTGGGCAGAAACCCGGAATCCGGCTGGGTCATTAACTCGCCCGTGGTCTCGGGTTCGCACGCCCGGCTCAGTCGCGACGGGGCGCAGGTTTTTCTGGAAGATCTGGGTTCGGCCAACGGCACATTTATCAATGGGCAACCGGTAACGCAAGGCCGGGCGCTGATCCAATCCGGCGACGAGATTGGACTGGGAAGCTACCGCCTGACTCTCAAAATCGTCTCGCCAACGATCGAACCATCGGTCGATCCGTTGATGGATGCCGGACTCTCGATCGCGGTCGATCCGGACGAGGATGAGCCGGAGGCTGGGAGGCCGCGAACCTCGATCGGTCGGGTTGCCGCGGACTCGATCGAACCCCGTCGCTCGAAATGGAATTCGGTGGGAGATCAGCGCCGGATCGATCTTCCCTGGCTGCTCTGGGGTCTTGTTGTCGGACTGGCCTTGGTCCTGGCGTTGGCGGTGACGATCCTCTTTTCGGGTTCCGCTCGGTCGCCGATCACCAGCGAGAACTGGACTCAGTCGGCGTTGACGATTCATTACTTGTTGTTTTTTCTGGCGTTACTTCCGATCGCTTGCGGCGCTCTGGTCAGCCTTGAGATTGGCGATCCTGCTTACCCCCGACCGTTCCGGGTTGATCTGAGATGGAGCCGGATCGCGGGGAACCTGTGTTCGGGGTTCCTCGCCTGCCTGCTGATCTTGACGATCGTGTCGATCGGGTCTGGTCTCAAGGGCTCCTGGCTGGGCATGCTGGGGCTGATCACATCGGGAATGATTGTCGGGATGGCTCTGGGGCTCTGCGTGCAAGGTCTCACGTCCCGACTATCATCGGCAATTGTTGTTATGACGATCATTTTCGTGGTCGCGGGGCTTCTGGGAGGCGACTGGCCCAATCGCACCCGTCTTCCTTTGCCGGTTCGCGTCGCGGCCGATGGTTTGCCGTCGCGCTGGGTGTTCGAGGGTTTGCTGGTCCTGGAGAGTGATCGACGACCAACCTGGCGTGCCCCATCAGCTCCGGAACGATCGTCGAGCGAATATATCGACATGGCCGAGTCGATATTTCCGGCCGAGACCTATCGAGTGGGGCCGAGAGCCTGTTTCCTGGGTTTACTGATCACCCTTGTCTGGCCGGTTGCCGGAATCTTGCTGGTCCAGCGCTTTCCCCGAGCCGGGCTTGGCGGACCTTGACCGGGCATCGGCGGCATCCTGTCGGGCCATTTCCTGAATCTTTTCGCGCTGAAGGTTCAAACGTTCATAGAGAGTTGGATAAAGTGATCGCTCAGGCGTTCCCGGCTCCGCGGCGGCAAACCGAAGATGGTACCAGCGCATGAAGTCGATCAGGTCGGCAATTGTCGTTCCTGAGTATTTTTCGATATCCGCCAGAAAACGCCGGACCGTGTCGTTCTTGAGCAGTCTGGCTTGATCTTCGAGCTGTCTGACAAAGTTCATCGCTTGATTATAAACATCATTTTTCATGACGAAATGAAGCTGAACCGAGGACTTCAGATCGGCAACGGCCGACTCGACCGCCAGGACCGAATTCAGCGGCAAGTTGGGCTGGAGATTCCGTTCGAGAAAAGCGTCGACCGCTCGGAGATAGGCGTTTTTCTCGCGTTCCAGTTCCTTGACATTCAGGGCGACCGGCCAGCCGTTGCCGTTGTCGACGGTCAAGGTTCGGCGCGAGATCGACCCGCTCAGCGTGGGGACCTGAAACGGCAAGGTCTGGACGGTGGAGACCGGCAGCTCGACGCTGACCAGCCGCAGTGAGGACGGCGCGATCTTGGGGTCGAAGAGATCCTGGAGCACGACGTTGAGCGTGTCTCCCCGAAGCAGGTCGAGGTAGTCCGGATCGTTTCGGAGACGATCCTGTCGCTGGTTATACGTGACGATCATACGGTTGAACCGCCGGCCAAATTGTTTCTCGCGGGCGCGGTTTATTCGTTCCAGATAGCGATACTGATATTCCGAGAGTCTGATCAGCGTATTTGCATCGGTGCTTCGTCCTTGAGCAGAGTAGAGGGCATTGATCCCCTCGCCAATCTCCTTGGCCGCTTCGCCGCGCAGTTTGTCTCCTTCGGGTGTCGAACCCGGGCCGAGGTTCAGTCCGGACGTTGGCGATTCGATCGTACGATTGTCGAGGATCACCGTCTGGCCCAGGGCTGGAAAACCTACCAGAACCGCCCCACAAAAAATCAGTAAATTACAAACGCGTGCTCTGTTGGTCATGCGTAGCTCCTTTGCTGGACTGTCGGAGAACTGAAAACGATTAAACGATTTCAACGTCCCTTGACCCGAGACTCAACGCATAGTTTTTTAATTTTATGGACACAGCTCTGCACGTCGGCATCGTTGGGCGCGGCCTTGATTGCGTTGCTGCAGAATCTCTCGGCCGTAGGTGTCGAACTCGCTTTCCCCGCGTTGTTCAGAGCGTTTGTCAGGGCCATCTTCGCGTCATGGTTGTCGATCGTGCTGATCTGTTTCTGGATCGCCTTGACGTGTTCCGCGAGAGTCATCGGCGGGGCCTTGGGGGCGGGCTTTTTGGCGGCGGCTCCCGGCTTGGCAATCGCCGGTTCGGCATCCTGCGGCTTGACGTCGGGTTCGCTCGTTGGCTCGCTCGGCTTGTTCCTGGCCTCGGAGTTCGAGTCTGTCACCCCTGGAAGACCCCCGCCCATTCTGCCGTTGTTCGGTATCGAGCTGTTATTTGCCAATGGGCGAGATTCGGCGGGTTCGTCGGGGCCGGTCGGCACCGGTAACCGATCCGTTCTGGTTTCGACCTGGCGAGGATTGACGGTGATCGTGAAGGTCCGACGGTCACGACTTTCCGGGTTGCTGACCAGGGCGGCCTCGATTTCGAATTGATAGAGCCCCGGGTTCGTGTCGGTGTCCGTCGTCCAGTCGAACATCCCGGTGTCGCTATCGATCGTCGCGCCTTGATTGGTGCCGGAGATCAGTCGGTAACGAACCTTCTGAGTGGTCCCATTCGCGAAGTTCATCCTCGGTCGGAACACCACCCGTGCTCCTTGTTCCATCGTCCGAGGCGCAATCCCCTGGAAGGTGACCATGGGTAAGACCGGGGCGGCCGCCGGCCTTCGTCCTCCCTGCTTTTTCTTTTCCTTGGTAGGTTCGGAATCGAAACCATCGCCCGATTCGCTGCTACTCGAAACGGTTGATGTGTTCGGCGCCGTGTCGACCGGATTGGGAGCCGACCAGAGCAGAATGCCGATCAGACCTCCAAAACCGAGCGTGCCACCGGCGACGGACGAGCCGATCAGGATTCGCTTCCGGCGACGGATCGCGTCCGATGGAATGGGCGGTACCGATTTCTCTGGCTGTTTCGAGTCGGGCGGCGTTTCGGGCGTCGTGGTGATCTCGGTTCGGGGCAGAGCTTGGGCTGCGGTTGTTGGCCCTTCGACGGCCATTTTTTCGGTGATCGTGATTCCCAGTTGGTCGACCACTGTCTTGTTACTGATCGGTGTGACAATGTCATCGGCGATGGGCGTGACCGTCTCGTCGGGAATTGCCGAGACTGGCTCGCGTAGTTCGAGGGCCGAGAGATCGCCGGCGACCCGGTATCGGGCGCCACATTTCTGACAGATGCCAAGCTCGCCCCGCAAGTTTTCGCGGACCCGGACCTGCTTCGAGCATCGGGGGCATTTCAGGATCGCACTTTCCTGCGCGATCGGAATGGCTACGAGCTCGGCCAGGACCGCCGAGGCGAAATCGCCGCAGGTCGGATATCGGGCGTTCTGGTCTTTCGCAAGTCCACGGTGGATCGCCTGCGACAGCCCCACCGCGATCTGAGGGCAAAGGGTGTGAAGTTCGGGAGGTCCCTCGTCTCGGCCGTGACGCATCCAGAGTGCGGGTCCGCGTTCCTCAAATGGTCGGCGACCAGCGAGTACTTCATAGACAGTTACTGCCAGCGAATACTGGTCGGCCCTGCCGTCATAGGCATGCCCCATCAAAGTCTCATAGGGCATGTAGGCTGGAGTGCCCACCACACTTCCCGCCGATGTCATGGTTGTTGATTGCGAGTTAAACGTACTCGTTGCCATCGTCTTGGCAATGCCAAAATCGCTCAGGTAGGCATTGCCGTGTTCGTCAAACAGAATGTTGCCTGGTTTGATATCGCGATGGACGATATTTCGCGAGTGAACGAAGTCGAGTGTCTTGGCGATGATCGGAAGCCACTCGATGAGACTTTTTGGCGTTTGTGGACGGATCTGACCATCTGGCCCATCAACCAGCTGGTCCTCCAAACTTCCACCGTTGAGGCATTGCATGACCGCGAATGGCAGCCCGTCCAATTCGCCGGCATCCATGATCTTGACAATATGCGGGTGCGATAATTCGACGAGAGCCTTGATCTCCTTGCCGAACCGGAATGCAAAATCGGAATCCTGGAGCATTTCCAGTCGAGGAACTTTGATCACGACCGTCGAGCCCAGGTTGCGATCCTTCGCCCGATAAACAAAGCCCATTCCACCTTCACCGAGCAGGTGATCGATTACATATCGGTTACCCGAAAGCTCTCGACCAACCCAGCCTGTCATAGGGATCGCCATGGCAAAAAATTCCTCACAAGTTCGACGGGAGGTGGATGGTCACTCTTCTCATCAAGCGGATCGACAGAGTATTATTCACTCGCATTCGGACCATCCGCAAGAACACGTTCGACTTTATTATTTCTTGATTCTGAAGTCGAGACAATGACATTATCTTGCTGATAAATTAATCTGGCATTCCGCATCGGTAGGATTCTTCGGGGTCGGCAAACATGATCCAGCGCTGGTTGATCGTGACCGTTTCTCTTGGCTTGATGATCTTGCTGGCCTGGCTGGTCGCGGCCGACGGACGATCTTATCGAGAATCACTCCAAAAGAATCGCAAGGCCGATCTGATCGCGCGAGCCATCGAGCCGCCCCGTTCGATCGCTCAGGCTCCCGAGCCCGAATCGCCCGAGCCCGACTCGCTGGCTCGTGATTTGCTCGACGTTCCCGCGGAATTGAATCGGACCTACGAAACCGCGCCGCGCTCGGTGACCATACCAGCCACGGCACCGGCCGCGACAACCAGCACCACGCCGGCTCCCGCTGACACCTCCCCCCCTGCTCCGCCGGTCGTCGCGATGCCGAAGCTCGATCTGCCCAGGGATCTGGCCGCGATGAGCTGGGCCGAGGAGGAACGGATCGCCGAGGCGCTGCACGGCTATCTCTTGACCAGGCATCCAGGCGAAGTGAGCCAGGGCTGGCGCCGACGGCTGAACGAGGTCAAGCGGACCCTTCGCCCCGCCCGAGTTCGCAAGGAAATACCGGACTATGAGATCGTCGTCATTCGCTCAAAAAAGATGTTTACTTTCTCGCACTTCGGAAAATACATTTATCTGAGCAGTAGCCTGTTCTTGTTGACCGCGAACGACGTCGAGTTACAGTTCTGCGTGGCCCGAGAGATCGCGCACCTCGATGCCAAGGATTTCGCCCGGCGAATGATGACCGACGTGAATACATCCGAGTCGGCCGAGCTTGATCCCTACGTGAAACTGTATCGAGCGATCGCCGACGGTTTGCCCGCCGAGTCGGAGTTTCAGTCCGATTCCTGGGCCTACCGCCAACTGATCCGGCTTGGGCAGACGCCTCACAAAGCTCTAGGGTTCTTGAACCGGTACGTGGAATACGCGGATCAATCGCCGGCTTCCTCGGTCCGAAACGGCAAGGGGTTTCTTGATCCGCTCGAACGTCGTCTGGAGGACCGCTGGCTCCGGCTTCCCTCGGCGATCGATCGGCTGGATAAGCTCACCAAACGCTGAGTGGGATGGATCGGCTACTTCGCCTGGAAGGTCAAAAGCGTGTGGAGTGAGCCGGGCTTCGATTGCAGCGATTTCGGGCGGTTCGTGCCATCAAGGTCACAGCAGAGGGTCAGCTTTCCCGCCTCGACCGAGAGCAGGCCGACCGAAGCGATAACCTTGCCGCCGTTTTTCCAGCTCCAGGCGAATGACTTGGGCATCGAGGCCCCTTCGACCTTGATCGTTCCGGTGTGAAAGATCGTATCGCCGTTGTACAGAGTGAACCGATCGCCGAGAACCACCAGCTTGTTGAACGGCTTGCCGCTGATCTTGGCATCGGCGAAGAGCTGCAGCATGACTACGAACAGGCCCAGCGCCTCGTCTTTCGCGATGAACTCGTCCCTCA